>CAJXME010000080.1 GCA_913056245.1 uncultured Alphaproteobacteria bacterium
TACTATTTTATTAAATTGGGTGGCGCGATTTATTTGCTTTGGCTTGGGGGTAATTGTTTGCTTCAACCCAGAAAAGATATTTTCAAACAAAATTTAAGCGCCAAGCGTATGTTGCGCGATGCCTTTTGGCAGGGAATGATGACCAATTTGCTTAACCCAAAGGTTGGCGTGTTTTATTTATCGTTCATTCCTCAATTTATCCCTAAAGGTGCTGATATTCCTGTCTATTTCTTTGGTCTTGCTGCCGTTCACGCAGGTTTAACATGGTTATGGTTGTTTGTTTTGATCATCGCGGCCAGTACAATAAAGCCATGGCTTAGTCGAGGCAAAACCATCTCAATGCTTGATCGTTTGACGGGTGGCGTTTTGATTGTTTTTGGATGTAAGGTTATTTTTTCACGAAACTAGGCTCTAATCGTTTATAGTGTGGGTGCATCATTGGTCTTAAAAGATCAAAAGGAGCCTGTCATGAGCCTTGCCGCCACCCGTTATGAAACCTTGAGCGTTGAGATTGCCGATCATATCGCGACGATCACGCTGAACAGGCCCGGTCAATTGAACGCGCTTGACCATCAAATGGCCAAGGAATTGCTGGATGTCGCCATTGCTTGTGATGAAGCCCCGTCTATTCGCGCGGTTATCATCACCGGGGCAGGGGATAAAGCCTTTTGCGCTGGCGGGGATTTGCATTCTTTCCATGCCAAAGGTGAGGATATCGCCGCCCATCTTAAATTGGTCACCCATCTTCTGCACGCGGCCATTTCTCGGTTTAGCCGCATGGACGCGCCAGTGATTGCAGCGGTGAATGGCGTGGCGGCGGGGGCAGGCCTGTCTTTTGTGGGATTCCCTGATTTGGCGATCGCGTCGGATCAATCGAGATTTATTTCCGCCTATACCGCCTCGGGATTAACCCCTGATGGTTCTTCTACCTATTTTCTGCCGCGGATCATCGGCCAACGCCGTTACATGGAATTGGTCATGACCAACCGAATGTTGAGCGCAGATGAAGCCTTAGAATGGGGGTTGGTGAATAAAGTCACTGCCCATGACGATTTGATGGCCGAAACAAGGCAATGGGCTTTGTCCTTAGCCTCCGGCCCCACCAAAGCCTTTGGCCGGATTAAGCATATGGTGCATCAATCCTTTAACGCTTCGCTGGAAGGGCAAATGGAATTGGAAACGCAACTGATTGCGGAATCCGCCAAAACCAAAGATGGATTAGCGGGGGTGAATGCGTTTGTGAATAAGAAAAAACCATCATTTACCGGCGAATAAGAATTGGGTTTGTTCACTTGCTTTGAGGCCATTTGATGCGAAAGATCATCTATCACCTAGCAAAAATGGTTGAATTCAGCGGAATGCTTTTGCTTGGCTTATCGGCGCTGTTTTGCGTTATCCTCATTTTCATGCTGTTGTTCTAATGCAAAGATTTGTGCATGGTTTTTGCATAGACGATCTGAATTGATGTTTAATCGAGGTTGAGACCCATGAGCAACGAATTGACACAAGAAGAAAGACTGGTGGCAAAAGTCAAAAGCCTGTTGGCGGAATTTGACGATTACCAAAGCCCCATCATTCGGGCCGATGGCGATATTGTGATCCCCCTTGACCCAATCTTGAAGAAAAATCGCGATGCCCAAAAGGGGCTTGCCGAAGCCATCAGCAGCATGATGAACGGCGATATGCGCCGCCGCCGCAGTTCCGCTTGGGTGGAATAAAAAACCGCGCTTAAGTTAGGCTTTGCGCATTTGCTCAAAGCCTTGCTCAATATCCGCGAGCAAATCATCAGTGTCTTCAACCCCCGCATAGATGCGGATCACCCGTCCATTGGGGCGCGCGGAAACACTGCGCTTGAATTGGCCTTCGCTGATCAGACTTTCAAACCCGCCCCAAGACGCGCCGATGCCAAATAATTTTAAGTTGTTCACCATGGCGTCGACAGCTGCATCAGCGATGCCAGCGTCCAGAATAAAACTAAACAAACCGCAAGAACCGGTGAAATCACGCTTCCAAAGATGATGCTGAGGGTGGCTTTCAAGCCCGGGGTGGAGCATGCCCACGACTTCGGGTTGTTCTTCGATCCAGCGCGCCAACGCAAGGCCGTTTTGTTCCGATTGTTTCATGCGTAAAGGCATGGTGCGCAGGCCTCGCAAAGCCAAATAATGATCATCAGGGGCAACGCATAACCCGATATTAATCGCATAATTGCGGATCGCTTTGCCTACTTCGCCATTGCCGCCGACAAACCCGATGCTGACATCGGAATGGCCGGAGATATATTTGGTGCCGGCTTCGATGACAATATCGATGCCATGGCCAAAAACATCATAATAAAGCGCCGTTCCCCAAGTGTTATCCGCCGCCACCAACGCGCCTTTGGCATGCGCCAAATCAACGATGCCTTTGGTGTCCTGCATTTCGAAGGTCAGGCTACCTGGTGTTTCAATATAAATAAGGCTGGTGTTTTTGGTGGTGAGACCTTCAAGGTCAGACACGGATGCGGTGGGGTCATAAAACACCGCCTCCACCCCGATCCGAGGCAAGACATTTTCAACAAACCGGCGGCCAGACCCATAGAGCGAATCTGGAAACAACGCCTGATCGCCTGATTTCACCACCGCCAAAACGCCGGTGGTGATCGCCGCTAGTCCTGAAGGCACGGCGACAATGTCATCACAGCCGTATAAAGCCGCAACGGCTTTTTCCGTCGCCTCGCTGGTTGGCGTGCCAAGGCGACCATAATCATATTGCCCCCGGTGATTCCGATAATCATCAAGATTAGGCTTTAAGATGGTCGAAGTGTGATATACGGGCGGGTTGGGAATGCCATGATTGTCTTTGGGGTTGAGTCCCGCATGGGTGGCGATGGTATTTTTGCTGATTTTGGTCATTGAGGTGTTACCGTTAAGATTGATGCCTTATAAAACATCATTTTTAGCCAAATGGTCAAATTGTTCTTTTCGGTACATTTCTTTCAAAAAAACCGAGGATTTCAACATTTATGGCTCATTTTTATGAAAATAATGAATTGTTATGATCACATTAGACTGTTGAATGTTTCGAATTTATCGCTATGTTAAGCATTAATCTGGTTTGACCAGAGTTTAATTATCTAAGAGGGATGATATGAAAAAAATTACTACTGCTCTCGTTGGCCTTGCTGGTGTTGCACTGGCATCCAACGCTCTTGCTGATGGCCATGGTGGCTCAACCCTGAAACAAGTCCAAGATAAGGGCTTCATTCAGTGTGGTGTTTCCCAAGGTCTTCCAGGTTTCTCAAACGCTGACGATAGCGGCAACTGGACCGGTCTGGATGTTGATTTCTGCCGCGCTGTTGCTGCGGCTGTTTTCGGTGATGCCAGCAAAGTGAAGTTCTCTCCACTTTCTGCTAAGCAGCGCTTTACCGCTCTGTCTTCAGGTGAAATTGACATTCTGTCACGCAACACCACCTGGACCATGACTCGCGACACGCAGCTGGGCCTGAACTTCGCTGGCGTGAACTACTATGATGGTCAGGGCATGATGGTACCAAAGGCTCTGGGTGCGACTTCCGCGACCCAACTTGATGGCGCAAACATCTGCACCAACACCGGTACCACCACCGAATTGAACATCACCGACTACTTCCGTCAAAACAATATGAGCTTTAACCTTGTTGCTTTTGAAAAAGCGGACGAAGTTGTGGCCGCTTACGACGCTGGCCGTTGTGACGTTTACACCACCGACCGTTCTGGTTTGGCTGCCCAGCGTGGCAAATTGACCAACCCAGACGCCCATGTTGTTCTTCCTGAAATCATTTCAAAAGAGCCACTTGGTCCTGTTGTTCGTCAAGGTGACGATCAGTGGTTCAACATTGTTCGTTGGTCTTTGAACGCGATGATCAACGCTGAAGAAATGGGCATTACTTCTGCAAACGTGAAGAGCATGGCTTCTTCTGACAACCCATCCGTTAAGCGCCTGTTGGGTTCAGAAGGCAAGTTCGGTGAAGAACTCGGCATTTCCAACGACTGGGCAATGAATATCATTGCGCAAGTTGGTAACTATGGCGAAAGCTATGAAAAGCATGTTGGTGAGAACACACCACTGAAACTTGCTCGCGGCGTGAACGCCCTGTGGAGCAAGGGTGGTATCATGTACGCACCTCCAATCCGCTAATTGAGCGATTGAACAACATCATACAGCCTGACCAAAAGTCAGGCTGTATGTGTATAGAGACCAGTAAGATATGACATCGAACAAATCCATTCTCTTAACCTTGATTTATGATGCCCGTTATCGAAGCATCACGTTTCAGGTTTTGTTATTGCTCGGTATCGTGCTCGGTTTCTGGTGGGTGTTTGATAACACGGTCACCAACCTCGCTGCCCAAGATAAAGGGGTGGGGTTCAGTTTTTTAAGCCAGACCTCTGGCTTCCAAATCGGTCAAACTCTAGGCACATGGATGTTTGACTATGAAGTTGGAAAATCTTCATATCTTGATGTTTATTATATCGGTATCGTCAACACTTTCGTGGTCGCGTTTTTTGGTGTTTTTGCGGCCACTGTTTTAGGCTTTACCCTTGGCATTATGCGCCTGTCGCAGAACTTTGTTTTTCGTGCGTTTTCAACGGTTTATATTGAAATTGGGCGGAATATTCCGCTCTTGGTGCAATTGTTCTTTTGGTATTTTGCGGTGCTTCGATCCTTGCCTTCGCGGCGGGAAAAGGTGGAATTGATCCCTGATGTGATGGGGGTGAATATCACGGGACTTTATGTTCCCCGGGCGATGCCGGAAGATGGATTTGCGCTGACGCTTTATGCTGTCATTATCGCCTTTATTATCACTTATTTCACCAGCCGCTGGGCGAAAAAACGCCAGCAAGATACGGGCAAAATTTTCCCCATGTTCTGGGCAGGGCTGGGCATTATCATCGGCTTGCCTTTGCTGGTGTTTTTAGCCACAGGATCGCCTTTGACCTGGGACTATCCGGTTTTCAAAGAAACAGGGCCGCTCTTAAAGCGAGGATATCAGGCTGAAAATGGGATGTTGGTGATCCCTGAAATGCTGGCCGTGTGGTTCGCGCTATCGGTCTATACGGCAGCGTTTATCGCTGAAATTGTGCGGGCTGGGATTGTCGCGGTGCCTAAAGGACAAACCGAAGCGTCATCGGCGCTCGGCATTAAAAAGAATCATGCCTTAAGGCTAGTGATTATTCCGCAAGCCATGCGGATCATCATTCCGCCGCTGACCTCCCAATATTTGAATTTGACGAAGAATTCATCCTTGGCGGTGGCCATCGCTTATCCGGAACTGGTTTCGGTTTTTGCAGGAACAGCGCTCAATCAGGTGGGGCGTGAAATTGAAATGATCTTTATGACCATGGCAGTTTATTTGACCTTTTCGATCGTCACGGCGATTTTCATGAATTGGTTCAACGCCCGAGTGAAATTGGTGGAGCGTTAAGATGAGCGATAAACAAAACGGCTTTGTCCGTACCGAAATTGCTCCTGTTTTGCCGCCGCCACCATCGGAAGCGGGCGTCACGGGTTGGCTCTATCACAATATTTTCAACTCAATGTCTGATTTCTCATCGCCCATGGCGGCGGTGAAATCGATCTTGATGGCGCTGCTCACCTTATTCCTACTCTATACGGGATTAGGGCATCTCTGGGCCTTATTGGATTTTGGCCTCTTCTCCGCGGTGTGGAGCGCGCCTGAAGGCGCCAAGCGTGAAGCCTGTTTGACCATCGAGCAGGGCGGTGACTTGCCCAATGGTTGGCATGGCGCGTGTTGGCCCTTCATTTACGCTAAGTTTAAGTTCTTGATGTATGGCGCTTATGACGCTGATCAATTGTGGCGGCCTAATCTCACGGGCTTGATCGGGTTGGTTGGTCTCGCGTGGGTGTTGATTGAACCACTCCCGTATCGGCGGTATGTGGGGGCGTTTCTGCTGACAATTTATCCCTTGATTGCGTTGATTTTACTGACCGGCGGTCACTTTGAAACCAATTACAATAATGTTGGTTTCATCACTATTATGGGTTTGGCTTTGATCACCATCGGGCGGTTGTCAACCACGGGTCGATT
>CAJXME010000081.1 GCA_913056245.1 uncultured Alphaproteobacteria bacterium
GTGGTGATGCGATTGTCATCCGCCACCCCCTGGAAGCCAGCCATCACCGCCACTTGACCTTGCTTAAACCGATCGATGATATTGTCGGCGTCAATGCTTTCAATCCGAGCGCCGCCATGGACATTATCGGTATGCAGCGCCACTTGCCAACCAAGCCAACTGCGGGCTTCAACGCCAATATTTTGCAACGCAATTGCCAAAAGGCCAACCGTCACCTGCTCGCCAGAAGACACCACGACATCATATTCACGAGCATCATGAAGCGCGCCGGCTTCTTGAGTCCATTGCACCAATTGATTGGTCGTGCCTGACATCGCCGACACCACCACCGCGACTTGATCGCCGCGTTCAGTTTGCGCTTTGACCTTTTCCGCCACCGCTTTGATCCGCTCAATCGAGCCGACAGACGTGCCGCCAAATTTCATCACAATGCGTGCCATAATCGTACTTTCTGATCCTGTCCCACAAAACTTGCGGGATAAGGTGACAATCATCTCAAGCATCTGATAGAATGCCTAAAGATGTTTTGCCATCTGATAAACCGAATACCCTTTCTGTTCAAGGCGGAATTCAAGGAAAACGATAAATCATGGTGAGCCGCACTTCTATGTCATCTGTTGATCCCAATGAAATTGGTCATTTTGAAACCCTCGCCTCAACATGGTGGGATGACCAAGGGCCTTTTGCCGCCCTGCAAGCCATGACGCCCGCGCGGGTGCGCTATATCACCAGCCATGCCGCGCGGCTGTTGCATCAACCGCAAGCAGCGCCGCTCAAAGGATTACGCATTCTTGATATTGGTTGCGGCGGCGGGCTTTTGGCAGAACCGCTCGCCCGGCTTGGGGCTGAAGTCACGGGCATTGACGCCAGCGAAGGCGCCATTGCGGCGGCGCTTGATCACGCGGAGCGCGCCGGTCTCACCATCACCTATGATCATATCACCGCCGAAGACCTTGCGGATCGCGGCCTTTCCTTTGACATCATCATCGCTTCGGAAGTCATCGAGCATGTCAATGATCGCCGAGGGTTTTTAACCACCATGGCGCGATTTGGTCACGCGGATGCGCCATCCATGGCGGTCTTGACGACGATCAATCGCTCCCTAGCCGGGGTCGCTTTGGTGAAATACGCGGCGGAATATGTTTTGAATCTAGCGCCAAAAGGTACGCATGATCCGGCAAAATTTGTAAAACCGTCTGAATTGCGCGCAGAAGCGCGCGATGCTGGCATTGATCTTGATGATATCACAGGCATTCATCCTCGGCTTGGGGGCGGGTTTCGCCTTGGCGGTTTGCCGCTGATGAATTACGCCGCCGCGGGATTGATCCGCCGCTGATTATTGCTCTTTCGGGAGTTATTGCTCTTTCGGAAGCCAAGGCATTTTCGCAATCGCGATGCCTTCTTCAATCAAATCTTCGGCCTCTTGATCGGTGGTGTGACCGTAGATGCCGCGGGGGTCGCTTTCGCCATAATGAATTTTTCGCGCTTCTTCGGCGAAAGCATCACCAACATTATCGCATTCTTTTTCGATCGTTTTTTGCCATTGCCGCATCGCCGCCATGGCTTCAGCCGCGGCTTTCGCCATTTCCGGCGTGATCTGGGCGGTCATATCCTGCGGCATGGGGGCCGGTGAGCGGGCCGTCGTCGTTAAGTTCTGACCGCTCTTTTCAGGCTTGGTGTTTGATTTTGCCGCCACATTAGGCGTCATCAAGCCTTTGGTAATATTGGCGCTATCGCAATAAGGGCAGGTCACCAAGCCGCGCGCTTGTTGATCATCGTAATCGGCCGATGAATTAAACCAGCCTTCAAAGCCGTGGCCATGGTCGCAGATGAGGTTAAAACTAATCATAATGCTGATATAATGACCCCTTAAGTCGGCTTCAAGATGCCTTCTCGATCAGCCCTATCCTAGAACGCCCCATGACAATGCTTGTATTTTTTGCCTGACCCGCAAGGGCAAGGCGCATTGCGCGGGGTTTTGCTATCGATGGCGGCAGGGCGAGGCGGCGGGGCTTGTTCCGCCTTATCATCGGCGCTGGCGGGCTGTTCTTCGGGTTCTTGTACTTTAATTTCAAAATGCGCCATCACCGATGTTGTGGTTTGCCGCAATTGATCGAGCATCCGATCAAACAGGATAAAAGCTTCCCGCTTATATTCGTTGAGCGGGTCTTTCTGGGCGTAAGAGCGCAGGCCCACGGCTTGCTTCATGTGATCGAGCGCCAGCAGGTGATCTTTCCATTGCTGATCCAGCACTTGCAGGAGCAAGGATTTTTCCGCCATGCGCATATTATCAGGGCCAATCCGAACGGCTTTTTCCGCCATTTTGGAATCCGCCATCTGCGTCAAGCGATCCGCCATCAGATCAGGGTTCATGCCGTCTTCTTTGATCCAATCATCGGCAGGCACGGCCACCCCAAAATAACGCATGGCGCCATCGGTCAGGCGTTCCCCATCCCAACTGTCGGCGTAAGTGCCTTCCGGCGCGACCTCATCGATCAAATCAGCGGCGACTTCATGGCGCATATCGGTAATGGTATCGGCGACATCATCGGCGCGCATGATATCTTTGCGCTGATCAAAAATCACCGTCCGCTGATCGTTCATCACGTCATCATATTTGAGCAATTGCTTGCGGATTTCAAAATTGCGCGCTTCGACTTTGGATTGAGCTTTTTCGATGGCTTTGTTGATCCATGTGTGGATGATCGCTTCGCCTTCTTCAAGCCCCAGTTTTTGAAGCATCCCGTCCAGCCGTTCCGAGCCAAAAATCCGCATCAAGTCGTCTTCCAAGGATAGGAAAAACTTTGACGCGCCCGGGTCACCTTGACGGCCAGAACGCCCACGCAACTGATTGTCAATGCGGCGGGATTCATGACGTTCCGTGCCAATCACATAGAGACCGCCCGCTTCCAGCGCTTTCTTCTTCGCCGCGGTGACCTCTTCGGTGATCGCGCTGATGGTTTTATCCTTGCCATCGGATTCGGCGATGCGAAGTTCGAGATTGCCGCCCAATTGAATATCGGTGCCGCGCCCCGCCATATTGGTAGCAATCGTCACCGCCCCCGGGACACCCGCTTCGGCGATGATCATCGCTTCCTGTTCATGGAAACGCGCGTTCAGCACTTGATGGGGGATTTTTACCTTCTTCAGGGCTTCCGATAGCAATTCAGATTTTTCAATGCTGACCGTACCCACCAGCACCGGCTGGCCTCGTTCCTGACAATCTTTGATCTGATCGATCACCGCCCGATCGCGTTCCGCAGAAGTGCGATAGACTTCGTCATCATGGTCAATACGCTGAACATCGTTATTCGTGGGGATCGCCACCACATCCAATTTGTAGATTTCTGAAAACTCGCCCGCTTCGGTCATCGCCGTGCCGGTCATGCCCGCGAGTTTGTCATAAAGCCGGAACAGATTCTGGAAGGTGATCGAGGCTAGGGTTTGGTTTTCCGGTTGCACCTCAAGCCCTTCTTTGGCTTCAAGCGCTTGATGCTGGCCATCGCTGAACCGGCGGCCTTCCATCGCGCGTCCGGTAAACTCATCGATGATCACAACTTTGCCCGAACGGATCATGTAATGGGTGTCGCGCTGGAAAAGCAAATGCGCGCGCAGGGCTTGGTTGATGTGATGCAACAGCGAAATATTATCGGCATCATAAAGCGTGCCGTTTTCGATCAACCCGGCGTCGGCCAGCACCTCTTCAACATGGGCGATGCCAGCCTCGGTGAGGGTGACGCTGCGTTGTTTTTCATCCAGATCATAATCCGCCGGCACCAAATTGGGGATCACTTTATCCACCGCCATATAGAGGGCGGAAGATTGCTCGCTTGGCCCGGAAATCACCAGCGGCGTCCGCGCCTCATCGATTAGAATCGAGTCGACCTCATCGATAATGGCAAAATGCGGGTCACGCTGAACCATATCTTCAAGGCGGAATTTCATATTGTCGCGCAGGTAATCAAAGCCCAATTCGTTATTGGTGGCATAGGTCACATCCGCGTTGTAAGCCGCCCGCCGCGCGTCATCATCAATATCATTGGTGATGCACCCCACCGACAGGCCGAGGAAATTATAAATCTGCCCCATCCATTCGCTATCGCGCTGCGCCAGATAGTCGTTGACGGTCACCACATGAACGCCTTTACCCGACAAGGCGTTGAGATAAACCGCTAAGGTGGAGACCAAGGTTTTGCCTTCGCCGGTTTTCATTTCGGTGATGCGGCCTTCATGGAGGACAATGCCCCCCATCATCTGAACATCGAAGTGACGCTGGCCGATTGTGCGCTTGGCGGCTTCACGCACCGTCGCAAAGGCTTCGGGCAAGAGCGCATCCAGCGTCTCGCCATTTTGATGACGTTGGCGGTATTCGTCGGTCTTGGCTTTGAGCGCGGCGTCATCCAACGCTTCCATCATCGGCTCTAGGCTTGCGATCTTTTCCACGAGCGGCGCGAATTTCTTAACTTCGCGGGCGTTGGAATCTCCAAACAGTGACTTGGCCAGTGCTGAAAACATAAAAACCTCTATAACCTCTTCAGGCGGATGATCCGCTTCTCCCATTAGCGGCATGCGGACAAGAAAGTCAATCCATTGTGCCGAAAAGCACGAAAATGACGCGACATAAACCTGCCATCTTGCAGGCCTAGTCTATACATGATAGCCCATAGACAGAATTACAATGCTGATAAGAGTTTTGATGGTCAAGGTCTTGCTCGCCCAGCGCTTAAGGAGAACGTGATGACCCGCCCATTATTCTTGAACAATAAGATGCCCCGCTTGATGGCGATGCTAACCGCTTTGACCTTGTCATCGACGGCAATGGCGCAAGACGACGCTTCGCTTGAAGTGCTGACCATCAATGATCAGCCCTATACCCTTAACTTGGTGGGCAACATCATCAATCAATTGCCCGATAACATCCGCCAACAGCCGATTGACGCGTATTACGACAGCATCATTGATGACATCATCGACACCAAATTATCGGCGGACGCGGCGCGGCAATCAGGGCTTGCGGAAAAACCCTTGGTGAAAGAAATTGCCATGCGCGCTTACGAGCGGGTGATCGCCGAAGCGTGGCTTAATGAAGAATTAAACCGCCGCATCACCGATGACATGATCGCTCAAAGTTATAATGACCTGCTGGCCGATACCGAAAGCCGCACGGAGACCAAAGCCAGCCATATTCTGGTGGATAGCGAAGCCGAAGCCATGGCTGTGATCGCGCGGCTTGATCAAGGGGAAGATTTTGCCGCCATCGCCAAAGAAGTTTCCACCGGCCCTAGCGGTCCAAATGGAGGCGCTTTGGGTTATTTTCGCCGCGGCGACATGGTGCCTAGTTTTGAACTGGCAAGTTTTAATTTGGAGGTCGGCACTTACACCAAAACGCCGGTGCAGACGCGCTTTGGCTGGCACGTAATCCAAGTCAGCGATCGCCGTGTGGCGGATGCGCCGCCTTTGGCTGACATTGAAGATCAATTGCGGTCTTCGGTTTCGGTAAAAATCATCGGCACGATTATTAGTGAATTGCGCGCCAAGGCGAGCATCACACGGTTGACGCTTGATGACGTTCGCGCGGCTGACAACGCTCGCCAATCAGGCAATTAAATCAAATTGGGAATGAAAACATGGCCTTAAAACGCTCTCCCCTTGCCCCACAATCGATGGCAACACTTTTCCCCGTCAAAGGGGTTCGATTGGCGACAGCGGCCAGCGGCATCAAATACAAGAACCGCGACGATGTGATGCTGATGGTGGCCGATGAAACCGTGGTGGTCGCCGGCGCGTTGACGCGCTCTAAAACCTGCTCGGCGGCGGTGGATTGGTGCAAGTCCGTCCTCGAGACAGGCCAAGCGCGGGGGATTCTGGTGAATGCCGGCAACGCCAATGCTTTCACCGGCAAGCGCGGGCTTGAGACGGTTCACCGCATGGCCTCGGCAACCGCTGATGCTTTGGGCGTCTTGCCCGATGATATTCTGCTTGCCTCCACCGGCGTCATTGGTGAGCCGATGGATGACGGAAAAATCACCAGCCATCTGCCCGCCCTGATCGCGGGTCTCAGCG
>CAJXME010000082.1 GCA_913056245.1 uncultured Alphaproteobacteria bacterium
CTAATTTGCCCGCCGCCGAACGCACGATCGAAGACGCCGCCGTCATTAGCGCGGAATTGATGTTTCTGATCCGATAGACTGTGCGGCTGGCATCGATGATACGGTAGAAGACGCTGGTTTGTAATTTAACCTCAACATTGTCTTTCGTGATGACGGAGATTTCCAAATCCCGCAATTGCCGCTCAAGAATGCTGATGCGATGCGCCACGCTATCGATATAAGGAATGATCAGCGACATGCCCGCGCTCAATGTCTTGCGGTATTTGCCGAAACGCTCGATCACAAAAACTTGCGATTGGGGAACAATTTTCACCCCAAGATAAATGGTCACCAACACCAGAAACACAATAACGGAAACAACAATGATGTTTAGATGTTCTAATGCCATATTAGAATCCTCTAATTAGTTGTTTTTATAATGTTATTCTATCAGGCGAGCCTTTCTTGTAAAGGGATTTCCGGAGATCAGTGGCAAGCAGGAGCGTCCCCGAAGGAACAGTCTATAAAAACAATTTCCCCGGATTGAGGATGTTTTGCGGATCAAGGCTGGTTTTAATCGCCTGCATCACGTCCACGCTTTCGCCCAATTCTTGGCGAAGATATTTCCGCTTGCCTTGACCGATGCCATGCTCGCCTGTGCAAGTGCCGCCCATGGCAATCGCCCGTTCCGACAGACGGCTGGCAAAATCAGCGATCGCTTGATAGGCCGCGTCATCGCCCGGCATGGCGAGCGGCAGGACGTGGAAATTGCCATCCCCCACATGACCAATGATCGGCGCCATTAATCCCGTGGCTTCGATATCGCGGCGGGTTTCTTCAACGCATTCAGCGAGACGAGAGATCGGCACGCAAACATCGGTGGAAATGCCTTCGGCGCCGGGCATTAAGGCAAGGCACGCCCAAAACGCATCATGGCGGGCTTTCCATAATTTGGTTCGGGTTTCGGGATCAGTCGTCCATTCAAATGGGCGCGTGGTAAACTCCGACGCGATCTGGCCAAACAATTCCGATTGTTCTTTGACGCTGTCTTCCGTGCCGTGAAATTCAAGCAGCAACAGCGGCTCTTCCGGCAAGGTCAGGTTTGAATATTGATTACACGCTTTGACTTGCAACGGGTCCAGCAATTCGATCCGCGCCACGGGGATGCCGTATTGGATGGTCATGATCACCGCGTTGCACGCCGCTTCCACGGAAGGAAAAGAGCAAATCCCCCCGGCGATTTGATCCGGAATGCCTTGCAGTTTTAAGGTCAATTCCGTGATCACCCCAAGCGTGCCTTCGGAGCCGATCATCAAGCGGGTAAGGTCATAACCTGCCGATGATTTTTTCGCGCGCGTGCCGGTGCGGATGATGCGGCCATCGGCCATCACCGCTTCCAAGGCCAAGACATTGTCTTTCATCGTGCCGTAACGCACGGCGTTGGTGCCGGAAGCGCGCGTCGCCGCCATGCCGCCCAGACTGGCATTCGCGCCGGGGTCGATGGGGAAGAACAAGCCTGTGTCGCGCAGATGCTCGTTCAATTTTTCGCGCGTCACGCCGGGTTGCACCACCACATCCAAGTCTTGAGAATGCACCGCTAAAATCTGATCCATCGCGTTCATGTCGATCGACACCCCGCCATGGGCGGCGTTGACATGACCTTCGAGCGACGACCCCACGCCAAAAGGGATGATGGGGCAGCGGTATTCCGCGCAAACTTTCACAACATCCGCGACATCGTCTTTGTTCTGAGCAAACACCACGGCATCGGGCCATTCGCTGCCGATCTGGGTGGTGGTGTGGCTGTGATTCTCGCGGACAGACTCAGCGGTCGAGACGCGATCGCCAAAACGTTGCTTGAGGACATCGATGGCCGTGGTAATCGCGGTTTGATCAAAAGTTTTATTCAGCATATGCCTCTCTTTTCAAGCAAACGACTTTATTGAGAAGATTTCAGTCTGGGATGATTGTGACCCAGCGATGTTAATTGTCAATATAACCAAGTTATTCATGAAAGGTTAAATCCCATCCGATTCGCCGTTGCGGATGGGCGTAACCTATTGTTTTTAATAAGAACATAACAAGAACAAATAGATTTATTGTTCAAAATCAATGGTATGCGGAAAATCTCTAAGAAATTACTCTAACTTATTGAAAAAAATACATTTTTTGAGGGATTTCTGGCATTTCCCATTGACGAACCATTATTTCCCATGCTATCCCATAATATCCCATAAAGTGTATTTAGGTGTAAATTTATGGGCAAACGGCAGAAACCTTGGGGTTTGGATGGCTCCCTTGGATAGGCCAAACGAAAAAATGAAGACCAAAACATCCACAGGGAGCGGGCATGATTTTTCTGTCCACATATGAAAACAAGATCGACAGCAAGGGTCGGATTTCCGTGCCAGCGCCGTTTCGCGCCACGCTCGAAGCCAACCAGCAACCGCTGATCATCACCCGATCCCTCACCGATAATTGCCTGCAAGGCCAAGGGTCACAGCGGATCAATCAAATTGTGGATATTCTGGATACAATGGACAGCCTGTCGCCGGACGTGCAAATCCTGCAAACCTTGCTGGCCGATGCCCATGACATGAAAATGGACAGCGAAGGCCGCATCAGCCTGCCCGAAGATATGCTGGCTTTTGCGGAATTGAACACCACGGTGTTATTCGCCGGCATGGGGCGGTTGTTTGAAATTTGGAATCCTGAAGCCTATCGCGACCGCGCCGCCACCCAGCGCGCCAAGGCAAAAGCCGAAGGTCTGCCGCAACTGGTGCTCAAACCCAATGCCCAGCCGCCTTCTGGTTCCGGCGGCAATAGGGAGTCATAATCATGGCGCTCCACCAGCCGGTAATGCTTAATGAAGTGGTGGAGGCGCTCAAGCCAGAGGATAACGCGACCTTTATCGACGCGACCTTTGGCCGTGGCGGCTATACAAGCGCTATCCTTGACGCCGCCGCTTGCAATGTCCTTGCCCTTGATCGTGACCCTGACGCCATCGCCGCCGCCGCCAGCATGGTCGCGGCGTATGAAGGGCGCTTGCAAGTCGTTGAGACCGCGTTTTCGCAATTGGCGGAAGCCGCCAGCGCCACCAAGGTCGGGCTGGTTGATGGGATCGTTTTTGATCTGGGCTTATCGTCACCGCAAATTGATGAAGCGGAGCGCGGCTTTTCCTTCCGTCATGACGGGCCATTGGATATGCGGATGGAAAAATCCGGCGCTGATGCCGCGGATTTCATCAACAATGCGAGCGAGACTGATATCGCGCGGGTGCTCTGGGAATATGGCGAGGAACGCGCCTCACGGAGGATTGCCCGCGCTATTGTCAAAGCCCGCATGGATGCCCCCATCACCCGCACCAAAGCGCTGGCCGCGATTATTCAATCGGTAATGCCACGGCCAAAACCTGGTCAGATTGACCCCGCCACGCGGTCTTTCCAAGCCATCCGCATCCATGTCAATGGCGAATTGGACGAAATCCGCAACGCGCTGATTGCCGCTGAACATCAATTGAAACCCGGCGGCCGATTGGTGGTGGTCTCCTTCCATTCGCTCGAAGATCGTATTGTGAAGAATTTTATGATCACCCGTTCCGGTCAAGGCCCGCGGCCATCGCGTCATTTGCCGGATCAGCCTATGCCAGCGCCGGGCTTTACCTTGCCTCAACGCAAGCCGATTTCGCCAAGCGAGGCGGAAACCATCGCCAATCCCAGAGCGCGATCCGCGCGGCTGCGGCTGGCCATTCGCACTGAGGCCGACGCCCTTTCTCAACACGCAAGGGAGATGGCCTGATGTTACGGATGCGCGGCGTTATTTCTATTGTGGTGATCGCGGTTGGCGCTATCGGCGCGGGCATCGGCGCTTATGCCATTGAATCGATGATCCATGAGCGCGAGCAAAAAATCAGGCAATTGACCGCCGAAATCATCGAAGAGCAAGAACGCATCACTGTTCTGGAAGCCGATTGGTCTTACTTGACCCGCCCATCGCGCATCCAAAGCCTGTCGCAAGAAATGCTGTCCTTCAGCCCCATCGAAACCCAGCGCATCCTCACCCTCGATATGCTCGATGGCCAAGAGGGCGCGGAGACCGAACGCAAAAACGATCTTTATCGCATCAAAGTGATTGAGGGAGACGGATGAGCATTTGGCGCCGCATGTTGAAAAAATTGGTCGAAGTGCCGCGGGAAGACGCGCGCGCCACTGCCAAAACGCGCTTGGCTCTGCCCTTCACCTTGGGAACGGCGGCGTTTTTGATGGTGGGCATGCAATTGGTGGTGCTGTCCTTTGCCGATGCGAAAGTCCCGCTTCGCCTCAGCCAACAGGAAGCCGTCACCGAAAGAGGCAAAATCTATGACCGGCAAGGGCGCGTTCTGGCCACCTCCCTGCCCGCTTATGAACTTTACGCCGACCCTCGCACCATCATGAACCCTTATGAGGTGACGGCCAAACTCAGCGATCTGTTGCCGCATTTGACCGAAGAAAAAATCTTCAGTCTGATCACCCGCAATTCCAATTACGCCGAATTATCATGGCGCGTCTCGCCCGCGATTTACGCCAAAGCGCTTGAGCGCGGGATTGTTGGCGTCTATGGCCGCAAGCGCATGACGCGCTTCTACCCCCAGAAAAATGAAGCCGCCCATGTTATTGGCATTGTCAATAAAGACAATCATGGCCTGACGGGTATCGAAGCAGGCTTAGAAGATACCTTGGCCAAAGGGGAAGATGTCCATATGTCGATCGATATCGCCGTGCAAGCGATTCTAAGGCAAGAGATTCAAGAAGAGATCAACAATTTCCATGCCATTGGCGGTGCTGGCGTGGTGCTGGATGTCCAAACCGGCGAGATCATCGCCTTAGCCTCCCTGCCCGATTACAACTCTAATATCTACAACCAAGCCAATACCGACGCGAAATTCAACCGCGCCACCAAAGGCGTCTATGAACTGGGCTCAACCTTCAAAATCTTCAACACGGCCATGGCTTTGGATAGCGGCCGGTTCAGCGCCAATGACATGATTGACGTGGTCTCCCCTCTCAGGGTCAATGGCCGCCCCATTGATGATTTTCACCCTGAAAAGAAACCGCTCAATGTCGCTGAAGTGATGATTGTTTCATCCAACAAAGGCTCGGCCCGCATCGCCGATGCGCTTGGCCAAGAGATTCAGCAAAAATACTTAAAAGAATTGGGGCTGTTGGATCGCCTGTCGCTGGAAATCCCTGAAGTGGCCAGCCCCCTTTACCCCAGCCGGTGGAAGCGTCTTTCCACCATGACCGTATCCTATGGCCATGGCATTTCCGTGACGCCAACACATCTTGCCAGCGCCGTCGCTTCGGTGGTGGGTGATGGCAATCGTGTTTACCCCTCGCTTTTGAAGGGCGGCCTGAAAAAAGATTTCGACGAACAAGTCTTCACCCGAGAAACCGTCAACCATATTCGCGCCATTATGCGGCGGGTCGTCACCCATAAGCGCGGCACGGGCAAATACGCGGATATTTCAGGCTATGTGGTGGGCGGCAAAACCGGCACGTCGGAAAAGATTGTCAATGGCCGTTATTCGAAGAAACTCAACATCACGTCCTTTGTCGGCGTCTTCCCTTCCCATGATCCGCGTTACGTGGTGGTGGTCATGGTGGACGAACCCAAAGGCCAAAAATTCAGCAGTTATTACGCCACCGGCGGTTGGGTGGCCGCGCCAGCGGTGGGCGGGTTTATTCGCCGCGCCGCGCCGATGCTTGGTGTGGCACCGGTGAACGAAAAATCGCCGAAAATTCGCCCCTTTCTTGAGGTTAATTCACCGCAACTCGATGCGGAGGTGCAAAATGCGTCTTATTGATCTCTTTGACCAGAATATTTTGAATGCGTTACCCAAAGGCGCGGCAGAACAAAAAGCCACCGGCGTCACGGCCGATAGCCGCCAAGTCAGTGGGGGCATGATCTTTGTTGCCATCAAAGGCCATACCCATGATGGCCATGCCTTTATCCAAGACGCGATCAAGAATGGCGCTGTTGCGGTGGTGAGCGAAGAAGCCGTCTCAACAGCCGACGCCTTG
>CAJXME010000083.1 GCA_913056245.1 uncultured Alphaproteobacteria bacterium
CGCTCCGCATCAGCATAGCATTGCAAACTTTCATCAACCGAAATGGGATTAGGGGACAATGCCCGCAATTCGTGGATACGGCCATAATCGGACGCAAGGATGGGCTGTTCAATCAAAGCCAAAGGCAGATCAGCGGTTTTGATCATGAAAGCGCTGGCTTCATCAAAACTCCAGCCTTGATTGGCATCCACCATCAAACGCACATCATCAGGTGTTTGATTGAACACCTCATGGACGCGGGCGATATCCTCTTCAATAGGATTGCTTCCCATTTTCAGCATGAACGTCCGGTAACCAAGGTCATATTTTTCACGGATGACTTGCATATCCTGTTCCGCTGTGCCTGAAGATGTTGGCCACAAACTCGGCAAAGATGGATGATGCTTCTTGCCCAACATTTTCCATACCGGCGTATCCGTCATGCGCCCTGCCAGATCATAAGCCGCCACATTAATTCCGCTCTTGGTGGCGCCGCGCATATTTTCAAGCGCCTTGCCTGAAATCAGATCACCCAAGCGTTGCCCCAATAAAGCCTTTGCACCGCCATTGCTGTAATGATCCATAACGTCATCACAAGTATCGCCGGTGAACATAATCCCGCCGGGGTCGGCCTCACCCCAACCAGAGACACCATCGGCGATCAGCTCCACCACAACAATCTCACTATGGGTGATGGTGTCATAAACTTTCGATAAATAATAAGGGTTGATCAAGGGGATGCTCACCCGATAAATCTTAACACCCTCAATCACGATGTTTTCAACAGCACTCATCGTTCATCCATCCCTGATTTAGAAACTTTGATGCGGGGGTCGAGATAGCAATAAATGACATCGGTAAAGAGATTGAGCAGGATCACCAGCACTGCCAACATCAAGAATGTGCCTTGCGCGACGGGATAGTCATGCGACGCCGCCGCCTCGACCATCAATTGCCCCATCCCCGGCCAAGAAAACAACGCTTCAACCACCACTTGGCCGCCAATGGCAAAACCAACCATGATGGAACCGAGCGTCACCACCGCAAGCAAAGCGTTTCGTGCCGCGTGTTTGATCATCACCACACGAGGGGCTAGCCCTTTAGCGCGCGCCAATTCAATAAAGTCGCTCCCTAAAATTTCAAGCATAGAATCCCGCATCACCAGCATTGGGGTGGTGATGTAATAAAGGCTAACCGTGATGGTGGGCAAAACAATCCGTTCCCAGAAGGCCGGCATCATCAGCATGTCCAGAACACCATCGGGACGTTGCCCCGGCGGATACATCCCCCCTGTTGGGAAGAGGCCAAGGTTGTAACTCAGCAGCATTAGCAACAACAAACCCGTGACAAAAGGCGGCGCCGCTTGAAAGATCAACCCAGAAACCGTGCCGATCACATCGACAAGCCCGTTGCGATGCCAAGCCATTAAGATGCCGACACTGATGCCAATCACCAGGGTGAAGCACATTCCTGCCGTCATCAGCAAAATCGTATTCCAAAAGCGATATTGCAAAATATCCATGACCGGTTGCGAGGTGACAAAAGACCGCCCCCAGTCAAAAGTGATTAAATTTTTCAGATAAATTAAATATTGCTGCCATAAAGATTTATCGAGACCGAAGGCTTCTTTCATGCGCTTCTGCACCGATTCATCCATCGCTGGGCTGATCACCTGCAAGGTGGCATCACCGGGCAACAACCGGAAAATAATAAATAAAATGGAAGCGACGGCAAAAATTGTGATGAAGGTATAGACCAGCCGTCTGAGCAAATATTCAGCCACACCAAAACTCCAACATGAGTAGGTTAGGATCAAACCGCCGGGCAAGACAAGGCATGACTTGCCCGGCTGAAGGGAAGATAAATTACACTACCTAGGATTAACCCGGGTAATGCAAGGCGCCAGAGGAATCCCAGCTGTATCCTGCTTTCGCAAGGATGTCCTTAGCCGTTTTGACATTATTAGGCCGCGGTTTGATGGCGGCTTCATGCCAGAACTCATTGGCGGGTGCGATGGTTGAGCCACCGTTCGTCGCAAAACCAGACATGATGACTTCGCGAATAACATCACGCGGCACCAAATGATCGACGGCTTCGCGGAAGGCACGATCCTGAAGCGGCCCACGGGTATGGTTAAACATGAACCCATACCAGCCATGGCTCGCGTATCCTTTGCCCACAATGCCATTGATCTTATTCAAGTCTTGAACAAGGGTTGGCTTCAGAATATAGCGCGTGCGATCACATTCACCGGCTTCGATAGCCGCGGCCATGGCGTCGTGACTGCCATAAGTGATGCGGATCATGCCAGCGCATTTTGGCTTTGAGAAATGATGCTCAAAGGCTGAAACTTTGAGTTCTTTGCCGCGATCCCAATAGTCAAATTTGAAGGGTCCGCTGCCAATTGGCTGTTCATTGGCAAAGTTCAGCACATCATCAACCCCGGCCTTTTCAGGAATATCTTTCCAGATATGTTGAGGAATGATGAAAATCTGCGCGAAGAAGTTGATCATCAATGGCGCATGCGGTTCTGAAAGTTTGATGCGCATGCTATTGGCGCCGGTGATTGACATATCTTCGAATTTTTCGATGGACGAAATGAAGAATGGCGCTTTCCACTTTTTATAATATTCAAAAGTGAACATGACGTCTTGAATGGTCACCGGATTGCCATCATGGAACTTCATGCCATCACGGAGAGTGATATCAATCGTGGTGCTATCGACGGCATTCACCGAAGTCGCGGCCCAAGGCACCAATTCACCATTTGGCCCCACTTGTAGCAGGCGGTCATAAATGGTCCGCAATTCCTTAAACTCGTTTGAGTCGGTCACGCTGACAGGGTTCAGGTTTTTAAGCGCTGACGTTTGGCCATTGCGAACATAGCCATCCCCTTTCTTGACCGTCATGCTAAGATCAGTCCAGAGGCTGCCGATCCCCTCACCCAATTGCGGCACCACATTGCCAAGGCGATCTTCGCGATACGCGTTGGTCATGCTGGGATGCACAATCGGTGATGCAGCAACATCATCATAGAGTTTGCTCTGCATGGATTTGACAATCTCACGGCGTTTTTCAACGTTCATTTCACGTTGTTGCGCGTCACCCATCTCATCAATGGAAGCGTCGTTGTAACCCCATTTGTTATAATTGCCTTCACTGTGAAACATCATGCGCGTAAAGGTTTCAGGATCAACGCGATTGGCACGCCCTGTCCAGCGCACGATAAACATATCAAAGTCTTTTTCTTTGAACACTTTGTTGATGCCCATGTTGTAATCTTCAGCGGCGAGCGTCACATCCCAGCCGATCGATTTGCACGCTTGAGCGATCAGGCGGCCCATTTCTGGACGAACCGGATCAAAACTGGCATTCGATGTCAGCAATGTCATAGGCTCAACTGGTTTACCCGCGGCATATGCAAAACGGCCTAGCGGCAATGTTGCCGCAGCGACCCCAAGGCTTGCCGCGCCACCCAAAAATGATCTTTTTGAAGTATCAATGGTCATTTATTTACCTCCCCTTTCCTTCAACTGTTTCCGAAAGGTCATTTGATTGATGGGCATTTTTGACGAAATGCCACTTTTATTGATTATTTGTTTCTAATTTATTAAACTCAATTTAATAATTTTGTCATATCTATAAATTTTATTAATGATTACACTTCAGCAATTGCGATTTTTCAATGCCGTCATGAAATTTGGCTCCCTGTCGCAAGCGGCGGAATCGGTCAATCGAACTCAACCTGCTGTTTCAACGGGCATCAAAACGCTTGAAGATATGCTCGACCTTAAACTCTTTGAGCGTAGCGGCGGCAAATTAACCCCCACCGCAGAAGCGCATTTTTTATTGGAACGCAGCCTCGATCTGATCAACCACTTGGATGTGACTGAAGAATTGCTCACCACGGTTCGCAAAGGCACGGTTGGGGATTTGCGTGTGGCTTGCTTGCCTTCAGCGGCGCAATACCTAATGCCGGAACTCTTGGCCAGTTATGTGGCGGAACGGCCAGAGGTGAAAATTTCATTCATGACGCGAACCTCAGCGACCATTCATGAACTCATCGCCTCGCAGCAATATGATCTTGGTCTCGCCGAACCGAGGCGAGACATTGCCGGTGAGTCTTATTTTATTGAAGAATATAAATTGCCCGGATTTTTGGCCATCAACAAGCATCAAGGGTTTGAGGCCTCTGCCATCATCACCCCTGAGGATTTAGATCAATTGCCGTTTGTGGGGCTTTATGGCGATCATTACACCACCAAGCAAATCCGAGATATTGTCGAACAGCATGGCGGAAGGTTTTTTCAACGCATTGAATTGCAAACCGCGATCTCAAGCCTGCTTTTTGTTGAAAAGAATCTTGGTTATTCCTTCGTCGATTCCTTAACCATGTCCAGTTATCAATTGATGAAGTCATCGCAAGGAAATGTGGATTTCTACCCGTTTTCGATTGAACATGGCGTCAGAATCGCCATCCTCATTCCTAAGTTCAAACTTCAATCTATTCTGGCAACTTCGCTGAGGGATATCGTCCGCAACGCCATTATTTCGATGGGCGGTGAACGTGTCGCGGATGCAGAAGACATGGTCTAGCCCTAGACACCTCTCGTGATGATCTGTGGGTTGGAAGGAATATGTTGTATTTATCCTTGATGCGTCAGATGACGGGGATAAAGAAACCTCAACAAAAATATCCTATAAGCGACTGAAATGTCTTAAAAAATAGGCTTGTCAATCGGCATGATTGAGCCGATGGTTTTCGAGACGATAAACGCCGTTAAGGGAGTTGTTCCGTGTCCGATGATTTCCGCGGTGTCCTGTTTATTTTAACAGGCATGTTTCTGTTTAGTTTTCAAGATATCTTGATCCGCCATTTGTCTGAGGCAGGCTCTTTGCTGCAGATTTTATCGATCCGTGGGACGTTAGGCGCGGTCATTATTTTACTGTTCATGAAATGGACGGGGCGACGCATTGTCTTCACCTCGTCCTATCCTTGGCTGGCGCTGACCCGCGTGGTTTTGTTTTTCTTTGGGTTTTTGTGTTTTTATTTCGCCTTGTCGGGGATGCCGCTTGCGGAAGCCACCAGTTTGTTTTTTGCCAGCCCGTTATTCATCACGCTCTTGTCCAAATATGTTCAAAAAACTGAAATTGGCCTCTATCGCACCGCCGCGGTGATCGTTGGTTTTATGGGCGTGTTGTTGATTGTAAAACCGTCACCCGATCGGTTGAATTGGATTTATCTGCTGCCGGTTTTAACCGCCTTTACTTATGCCATTTCCATGCTGATCGCGCGGCACACCAAAGAAAAAGACAGCATTTTCCAGCAAATGATCCATCTCTATTTCGGCAGCGCCTTTCTCGGCATTGGCGCAACGGGGTTGATGATTGGCTTGGGCATTGATGAAACCAGTTTACCCAATGCCGATTATTTGTTGCGCGGCTGGAACACAACGGATGCCAATGTGATGAGCATCATGATGGTTGTTGCCGCTTTGGGCGCGGTGGGGATGCTGCTTTTAACTTCAGCCTATCGTCTTGGTTCTCCGCCGGTGATCGCACCTTTTGAATATTCCCTGCTGATCTTAGCGGTTTCTTGGGGGTATTTGATCTTTGACGAAATACCCGATGGCCTTTCCATTTTAGGCATGGCTCTCATTGTGGGCAGCAGTTTGTTCATCTTCATCCGCGAAAGCATTCGCAATAAACCACTGGCGATCAAAACCAGCCTGCGAACATAATCCCTCTTATATTCTATTAATATAGACTTATTTGACTGCGCCTCTTAAGAACCTATATTAGAATTTCTTAACATAACAGGAGATTTCCATGAATAAGATAGCCATCGGGCTAGTCGTTGCCGTTGCCGCCGCCGGTGGCGGTGGATCGCTTTGATTGGCAGCAGCCCCGTGAGCCCTTTTATCTCTCGGTGTGCCGTTTGGTGCCCTACAAGCGCGTGGACCTGGTGGTGGAAGCCTGCCGTGAGCTG
>CAJXME010000084.1 GCA_913056245.1 uncultured Alphaproteobacteria bacterium
CGAGATCAAGCGCCATGCCATCGTATCCAGCGCCAGCGACTTTCGCGCAAATCTCATCATAGGACAACACCACCCCTGATGGGTCATGGGGCATCATCGCCCAAAGCGAGGTGTAAACCTGAAGGCGGCGCGCCATGGCTAGGCTTCAACCTTAACGCGGCGGCCACCTTTGACCGGCACGATCCAAACCTCATCCATGGGATAAGCATCCTCGTCTTTAGCCAGCAAGCGCTTAAAGGCTTCAATCTGAAACTCGATCCAGCCCATGCGATGCACTTCACCGCAAGTGTTTTCGATCTTGTCGTTGAGCTCCCGCAATTTCCAGAACGGCACCGACGGGAAACTATGATGCGCGGTATGGTAAGGCATTTGCCAGCACAGCCAACGCATGAAGGCATTGGTGCGCGTCGAACGCGTGTTGTTCAAAATATCATTGCTATGGGCAAGGCCAAGATGCTCAATCGTGTTCTGCAATTGATGCACAGGTTTGGTCAGCAAGAGCGGCAGAATCCAAAAACTCAGGGCAAACCATGTCTCAAGATAAACTGACACCCCCGCGATCACCGCATAACCCAAAAGATGCAAGCGTGATTCGCGAATGACCTTGGCTTCTTCGCTCGAATGAATGTAAGGCTCAATAATCACCCCACGGGCGCGGCGCAGAATCCCAGCAATGCGGTTGCGCCAATAGGTGATCGACAACATCCACAGCAAAAAAGTCGTGAGGGTGTAAGGTTCACGCACCAATTCCCCATCTTTATCCCAGTTTTGGGTAAAGCGATGGTGCGAATAATGCATGATCAAATCAAAATCGCGGGGGAAGAGCATGAGAAAACCAATCACGCGTCCCCAGAATTCATTCAGGCCTTTGGTTTTGAACACCGTCCAATGCGATAATTCATGTTGCGCGGCATAGAGAAAATTGAGCGCCACCCCAAGGCCAAAGCCTGTGAGCAAGACCCACCATGTCCCCATCACCATATAATGGGCATAGCCTAAAGCGCCAATCAGCCCCAAATGGGTGAGCAATTGCGCCCATCCCCGCCAATCGGAACGCTCATTGAGATATTTAAGTTCTTCGGCGTTGACAATTTTCCGTCTTGAAAAGACTTCTTCCATTTCACGCTCCCACAATAAGCCAAAAGCACAGCATAGGCCAAAAGTCTTGCTCAAAATTCCCTCTTGCGCAAGTCCAGATGGTGATGTTGAGTAATGGGGCAAAGATGACCGAATATCGCTCTAAAAATTACGAAAGCCAAAAAGGGTTGGATTCCATGAATAATGCCATGAACATTGCCTCTTACCGCGCCAAGGGTTCGGCCCGTGACGTCCTTCAGATAAGAGCGATTGAAACGCCTTCCCCGCAAGCGGGCGAAGTCTTGATCCGGCTGCATTATTCGGGCATTAACCCCAGCGATGTGAAGATGCGCGCTGGCCTCAGCCTTGGGGGCATGGCCATGCCTTTCGATGAAGTGATCCCCCATTCTGATGGCTCTGGCGTGATTGAAGCCCTCGGTGAGGGGGTGTCCGATTTCAGCATTGGCGACCGTGTTTTTGTCTTTAACGCAGGCTTCAAGCGTGCCTTTGGCACCGCCGCCGAAGCCATCACCATCCCCGCCGCCCAAGTCGTGCCTTTGCCAGACCAAACCAGCATGACCCATGGCGCCTGCCTTGGCATTCCAGCAATGACCGCAGTTCACGCCATGACCCGCGCCAAATCAATCGACGGCAAGCGGGTGCTGATCTCAAGCGGTGGCGGTGTTGTTGGCCGCTATTGCATTGAAGTGGCGCGCGGCCTTGGGGCAAAAACCATCATCACCACCGCGTCTTCACCGCTGAGCCGTGCGACTGCGGAAAAGGCGGGCGCTGATCTGGTGCTGGATTACAAAAGCGATCGTCTGGCGGAAGAGATACAAGATCATTGCGGGCAAATTGATCACGCGGTTGAGGCTGAATTTGGCGTTAATGCTCAAACCCTTGGCACGGTGATGGCGGAGGGCGGCTCGATCGCCGCCTATGGCTCCGCCTTAAACAAAACGCCTGAAATGCCTTTTTACGATTTCATGTTCAAGAACATCACGCTTCATATGCTGCTGGTCTATTTGCTCGATGATGAAACGCGAAAAGCCGATCTAGCCGTGATGAAAGACTTGCTGACGCGCGGCGCCATCACCGAAAATATTGCCGCCATCCTGCCGCTTGATGACATCGCCACCGCCCATGAACAGGTTGAGGCCGCTCAAAAAAGCGGATCGGTTCTGCTCGATTGCCAATCCTCTTCACGCTAATCGTTTAAGGAAGACTTTATGACTCAACATGTTTTCATCACCGCTGGCGGTTCAGGCCTTGGCCTTGCCATGGCGGAAGGTTTTCTGGCCAATGGCGCCAAGGTCGCCATCACCGATATTGACCAAGCCATGCTGGACGCCGCCCAAGCCGCCCATCCCGGCTTACTGTGCTTTCATTGCGATGCGTCTGACGAAGCCGCCATGCACAAGGTATATGACAGCCTGCGCGGGGCGTGGGATCGCCTTGATGTGGTGATCGCCAATGCTGGCATCGCCGGGCCGACCGCGGCGGTGGAACATGTCACGCTTGAAGATTGGAAACGCTGTCTTGCGGTTAATCTCGATGGCGCGTTTCTCGCCACCAGCCTTGCCGCCCCTTGGATGAAGGATCAAGGCGAAGGCTCCATGATCCTCACGTCATCGACGGCGGGGCTTTTTGGTTATCCCTTCCGGTCTCCATACGCGGCGGCCAAATGGGGGATTATTGGCTTGATGAAAACCTTGGCGATGGAATTAGGGCCTTTTGGCATCCGTGCCAACGCCATTTGCCCCGGCGCCGTTGAAGGCGATCGCATGGATCGCGTCATTGCCAATGAAGCCAAAACCCGCGGCATCAGCGAGGCCGATTTGCGCCAAGGCTATGCCGATTGCGTGTCGCTGAAACGATTTGTCACCGCCCAAGACATCGCCGATATGGCGCTGTTCTTGGCGTCACCGCAATCGAAAAATGTCAGCGGCATGGCGATGGCGGTGGATGGTCATACCGAACAAGTGACGCTCTAGTCTTTGATCTTCTCTATCGTTGGCAACCACAAAAAAAGCCGGCACGAAGCCGGCTTTCTTATTGTCATGTGATGGCGATCAACCCTTACCACGCCATGGGATCAAAATGTCGATGACTTTGCGCATGATCAAATCAAACATCAAGCCCAACAATCCCATGATCAGGATAGTCACCCAGATCAACTCATAATCGGAAACCGTCCGCGCGACGTTTTCGATAAAGCCGACCCCAGTGGTACCCGCCAGCATTTCCGCCGCCACAAGCGTGCCCCAGCAAACGCCAATAGCGATCCGAACGCCGGTTAAAATTTCCGGCAAGGCATTGGGCAAAATCACATGCCGCAGGATTTGACGATTGGTCGCCCCCAAGGAATGCGACGCCCTGATCTTAGACAATTGTGTGCCGGATGCCCCCGTGCGCGCCGAGATCACCATGATCGCAAAGGCCACCATAAAGAGCAGGAAGATTTTACCGTCATCTTGAATGCCAAAGATCGTCAGGATCAACGGCGCCCAAGCCAAAGGCGGCACGGGACGATAGAGTTCGATCATCGGATCAAAGAACGATTTGAAGAACCGCGAGACCCCCATATAGATGCCCAGCGGAACACCCAAAGCAACACCAAAGCCCATCGCCACCAAGACGCGGAACAGCGAATCCCAGATATGCCCATCGAGCATGGGGATCGAGCCAAGAGCAACCTCACCTTGCGCGAAGGCGAGAATCTTATCTTTATAGGTGGGGTTGAAACTGCCATCGGCATGGTGCGAGCCATAACTGCCGGGCAGCATATCCACCAGCATATCAGGGATCAAGAAATCCACCACATTGGCAATTGGCAACCATTTCACCCAAAGCAAGGTCGTGCCTTTATACCCGCCGCCATTATCGACATCAGGATTGGCCAGTTGCGCAAATTTAGCCACCACATCGGTGGGTTTCGGCAACCAGCGGCTTGACCCTTGTTCGATGCACAAGGTGCGGGATTTCACCACCCCTTGGCCGGGGAAGAAAACAGCGTCAACAAAATTGAGCCCGCCTTTCGCATCCCCCACCGCGTCAAACAGATTTTCCATGCTGTCATTAACAGATTTCAGCGCATCCGCCGGGAAGATAATACCATCGTCAAGACGGCGGAAAATACGCTCCACCGCTTTGATGTATCGGGTGCGTTCGATGTTATCACTTTCGCTTAGACCCACGGCGTTTTCATTGGTTTTCAACGCGTCAATTTCAGCCTTGGTTTTTTCGATCAGCGCCATGGCTTGCGGCGGGAAATTCCGCAATTTCTGGAAACGATCGGTAATCGCCGCCGCGTCCATCGCCACCGTATCAAACAGCATGCCCCGCGCCGTCATCGGCAATAACGGAATTTCTGTTGAGGTCACGCCCCAACGCGGTTGCGCCAAGGCCTCAGCGGTGGGTTGATAGCCGTCATGCCCGCCGCGCAAGGTATCGGCCAAACCATTAAGGTCAGCCGCGACACCATTAAGCGCGGTGGCAGTAGCGGAATCTTGCTCTGCAGGATTGGAGACAAGCGCAATGATGGATCGCGTTTGACCAATGGCGTTGCGGAGCAATTGCGTTTCCGCAGGGGTGAAGACCGCTTCCGGCAAACTGGCTTCCAATTCATCCAATTGCGCGGAGTTGCGCACCACCAGCGTGGTCGATTTGTAATAACGTGAGCCAATTGGAAGCCGCGCCGTAATCGGCGATACCGCTTCATGGATTTTGCCCACTTGGCACAATTCATTCGCCGCGTTCGGGAAATACGCCCGCGCCATGCCCCATGAAAAATAGAACCAGATCAGCACCAAGGCCGAAAGCCCTGTCACCGCCCAATACCATCCCCCGCGTGTCCGTTCCGGATCGCCGAAGACTTCGTCGTTCTTACGCTGATGCGTATCCTTAAGCCCGTAATAAATCGATACCACAAAAGCCGCCACCAGCAGCAAAATCAGGACGGCGGAAATATCAGCGCGATGTGTCGATAGCCACTCAAACATTGCCCATAATCTCCTCTTCCATATCCCAGATCATGGTCAGAATTTCTTCGCGAACTTTGCCAAAATCTTTTTGTTGTTTGATGTCACGAAGAGATTTCTTCAACCCTTGCTCCGCAAAAGGCAGATTGTATTCTTTGTAAATCCGCCCGGGTCGAGGCGCCATCACGAACAACCGCTCACCCAAGAGCAATGCTTCTTCCACGGAATGGGTGATGATGATGATGGTCTTGCCGGTTTCTTTCCACAATTCGAGGATGAGCGATTGCATCTTTTCGCGGGTGAGCGCATCGAGCGCCCCCAAGGGTTCATCCATCAAGATCAAATCGGGATCATTCACCAGACACCGCGCCAAAGCCACGCGCTGCTGCATCCCCCCAGACAATTGATAGGTGGGGGTATCGCCAAATCCCGCGAGACCAACGATGTTCAACCATTTTTCCACCAAGGCTTCGCTTTCCTTGGCGTTCATTTTTTTCATGCGCAAGCCAAAATCGACATTGCGCGCCACGGGCAACCATTCGAACAAAGCGCCTTGCTGGAACACCATGCCGCGTTCCGCATCCGGCCCCTTGACCTGGTGGTCATCCAGCATGATGCGTCCCTGCGTCGGCGCCAGGAACCCGGCCAGGATGTTGAGCAGCGTGGTCTTCCCGGAACCTGTACCGCCGCTGATGATGATGTTCTTGTGCCCGAGCACGCACTTCTCGAGGAAGCTCGCGATCTGCGCGGTCACCGAACCGAACCCGACGAGGTCGTCCATCGTCAGGGACTTCTTGCCGAACTTCCGAATGGTGATGCAGGGGCCCTTGATGGCCAGAGGCGGGATGATGGCGT
>CAJXME010000085.1 GCA_913056245.1 uncultured Alphaproteobacteria bacterium
GTGGCTTTTTGGATGGCGATTCACTTGTTTCAGCGGCATCCTCTGGTTGAGAATCCTGACCAGAAGACTCTTCCGTAGAGCCATCCGCCCCATCAATGGCACTGAGGTTGGATTGATCGTCATCGCCTTGCTGTTGATCAGCCCCATCACGGCGACCACGACGGCGACCGCCTCGCTTACCACGGCGGCGGCGGCGGCGCGGTTTATCCTCATCACCGGCCTCACCATCGTCACCTTGTTGATGGCTCGATTGATCCTTCGTGTCCTTGTCCTCATCCTCCGATTGATCTTGCGATGGGGTGGAAGATTGATCGTTTCGGTTGCGGTCGCGGTCGTTTTGCGATTTGCCGCGGCGATTGCGGCGGCCCCCATCACGGTTATTGTCGTGATGCTTGGACTCCGCTTCGCCTTGTTCGCCAAACCGCACGTCAGGGGCAATCAGGCTGTTGTCCTGTTCAAGGGCAATGCTGATGGAAAAACGGGTTTCCAACGCCGCGATTAAATCACGCTTATGGTTGAATATATAAAGCGCGATTTCACTATTCATAAAGACCTTGAGGTCTTGGCCTTTGCCTTTCAGCGCTTCGGCTTCGATGCTCCGCAAGACTTGTAGGGCGGCGGATTCGACCGACCGCACGCGTCCTGTGCCGTTGCAATGAGGGCAGACATTTGTCACTGATTCGGCCAAAGAAGGGCGCAAGCGTTGGCGTGACATTTCTAATAAGCCAAATTGACTGATGCTGCCCACTTGAATACGGGCGCGGTCATTGCGCAGGGCGTCTTTGAGTTTGCGCTCCACCTGATGCTGGTTGCGGTTGCTTTCCATATCGATGAAATCAATCACCACCAAGCCTGATAAATCACGCTGGCGCAATTGCTGGGCAATTTCTTCTGCCGCTTCAAGATTGGTTTTCAGCGCGGTTTCTTCGATATTGCGTTCGCGGGTGGCGCGACCGGAATTGACGTCAATCGCCACCAGCGCTTCGGTCTGGTTGATCACCAGATAACCGCCAGATTTCAGCACCACTTGCGGGTCATGCATGGCGGAAAGCATGGTTTCCACTTGATAACGCTGAAACAACGGATGCGCCGCGTCATCATAGGCTTTGACCTTTTTGACATGGCTTGGCATCAGGTTTTTCATATGGGTTTTAGCCGCCTTATGCGCGTCAGCCCCTTCGACCAGAATTTCATCGACATCGGGCGCGTAATGATCGCGAATGGCGCGCTTGATCAAATTGCCTTCTTCATGGATCAAGGCCGGCGCGGTACTTTCCATGGTCAGGCTACGGATATCATCCCATTGCCGCATCAAATACGTGAAATCGCGGGTGATTTCGGCTTTCGTGCGCTTAGACCCTGCGGTGCGGACAATCACCGCCATGCCTTTCGGCACATCAAGGCCATTGACGATGGTCTTTAATTTCTTCCGGTCAGCAGGGTTGCTGATCTTCCGGCTGACGCCGCCGCCATGAAGAGTGTTCGGCATCAAGACACAATAGCGGCCTGCCAAAGACAAATACGTGGTCAGCGCGGCGCCTTTATTGCCACGTTCTTCTTTGACCACTTGAATGAGCATGATCTGGCGGCGGGAAATCACTTCTTGGATTTTGTAATGACGGCTGATGCGCGAAAACCGGCGGCGGGCTTCGCGTTCATCTTCGTCGCCATTATTGTCATCGCCTTCATCGTCATTGTCGGCATCGGCGTCTTTGGCGGTTGCCCCATTATCTTCCGATGCGTCGGCAACCTCAGCGGAAATGGCCTCAACACCATTGGCGTCACCATCGGTATCGGCGGCGATCGTTTGAGCGGCGTCATCATCGTTTTGATCGGTGTTTTCAGCATTCTCAGCGTCAACAGCGTCATCGTCATCGCGATCAGACGCGGCGCGATCCGCTTCTTCGGTCAGCAATTTCTCCCGGTCTTCGATCGGGATACGATAATAATCAGGGTGAATTTCGCTGAAGGCGAGGAAGCCTTGACGATTGCCGCCATATTCCACAAAAGCCGCTTGCAGGGAAGGTTCTACCCGCGTCACACGAGCGAGATAGATATTGCCTTTAAGTTGTTTGCGGTGGCTGGTTTCGTAGTCAAAATCCTCGATCTTATTATTGTTCAGAAGGACAACGCGTGTTTCGTCGCTCTGACGAGCGTCGATCAGTAATTTTTTGGTCATGGGATAAACTTTCTTCTGTTCTTCCCCATAAAAGCCCTAGGAAAGCGAGCATATCCGCCCGATCCGGCAAAAGAGAAGTCAACAGATGGTTATGGGATGATCCATGACCCATCAAACCAAAGACAGGGGAAGCCACGGCAAAACCTGCCGGTGATTGCATCCCTCTATTCAACATGGCCACGGGCATGGCATCAACTTTCAATCTGGGTGTTCAGTGTTGTTCTGCTCTAATGGGATGTTTCTGAGACCATTAGCGCAGGGCTGACACCCGGTTACAACTCGGTCGCGTGGCCTATACCATATCGGTCAAGAAAAGCGCATTTAGCGGCGCTTGTTGCAAGCCATGGCACGCGGCGCGACCCGGTTATTTCGCAATGGCTGAAATCATTGAAATTCAGCCATTAATTAGAAACTCAAGAATGAATATAATCGCATCTGCGCTTTGTTACAATTGATTTGTCGAAAATAATACTCTTGCCGATGAGACGATGATCGCGGCCATGGTTCTGCTCAGCCTTCACAATTGCCGAGGGCTGTTATATGACTAACCCTGTAAGGATAACCCTAGAATAATAACCCAAGAGCAATAATGGGTGGTTTGATCATGATCAGACGTGTTCTGATGATCCTCATATACGCAAGCGCGGTCGTGATGACGATGGCGGTGGCGCGCGCTGAAAATGCCATCACTGGCCTGCGCACGGGCTCGGTTTTTATCGAGAATAATGAAGCGGCACGGTTGGTGGTGGAAACCCAAGACCCTGCTGATGTCTCGATGCTGCTCTTGACCGACCCTTATCGGTTGGTCTTGGATTTCCCGTCGCTGAAATGGCGGGCCGAAGGACGCGGCGCCTCTGGGCCTTTACAAACGCCGCCCATGCGCGGTTTCCGTTATGGGGCGCCGAACCCCACCACGTCACGTTTGGTCATCGAATTGTCATCGCCCGCCGCGCCAGTGCGGGTTTTTCGATTGCCGCCGAACGCCTCAGGGCATCGCATGGTGATTGATTTGCTCGATCGTGGGGAGACGGCGTATCGACTGGCGGCGCGCGCCTTGCAAGCCCATCAAAAACCGCTCGCTTTGACGGTGGAACAAGAGGCGGCGGAACAGACCACGATGTTGATGCCCGTCAAGCGGCCGTTTCTCCCCGAAGAGGTGGTCGCCGAAAGCACAAAGCCAGCGGAAACAAGGCCTGAGCGTGACGCCAATGGGTTGCTCCTGCCTTGGCCGCGACCAAGCCAACAAGAAGCATCTGCGACAGCCAATGCCCCGGCACGATCGGCGGTCACGGTGAAAAATTACGCTGACCCTAAAGATAAATGGGTGGTGTTTATCGATGCTGGGCATGGCGGCAAAGACCCCGGCGCGATTGGCTATAGCGGCCAAAAGGAAAAGGATGTGACGCTGCGTGCCGCCAAAGAATTGGCGCGGCAACTCAACGCCACAGGCCGAATTAAGGCGATACTGTCGCGCGATACCGATGTCTATCACAAATTGCGCAAGCGGATTCAATTGGCGCGCAACCAGAAGGCCGATATCTTTATTTCGTTGCATGCGGATGCCGCAGAAAACAAAAAAGCCCGTGGCGTCTCGGTCTTCACGCTATCGGAAACCGCCTCGGATAAAGAAGCGGCGCTTTTGGCTTCGCGCGAAAACAAAGCCGATTTGATCGGCGGGCCTGATCTTGGCACCACTGATCCTTTGGTGACCACCGCGCTGTTGAGTATGTTTCAACGGGAATCGATGAACCAATCCTCGATCCTCGCCAAAGCCATTATCGATGAAATGAGCGGTTTGCCAACGCCAAAGCGTGGCCATCGTTTCGCCGGTTTCGCGGTGCTGAAATCACCGGATATTCCATCGGTACTGATCGAAATGGGGTTTTTGACCAATCGCAATGATGAAAAAAACCTCAAAAGCTCGTCCTATCGGAAGGATTTGATGGCGCGTATCACCCGCGCGGTGGTGACCTATCTCGATAACATCAATGGGGGATAAACCCCGCTAAAGAGGGGGCGGGTGATGAGGCTTGCGAATCGAAAGGTCATAATTTCATAGAAATGCCATTTTCTTACCGCTAACTTATCTTTGATAAGTTTTATTAATACGCAGAAGCCAAACGATCAGCATGACGACAGAAGAAACCGATCAAAACCTTCCCCAAGAAGAAACCCCACCCAAAAAGAAAAAATCCTTCTTTTGGCGGTTTGTGGTTTTTGTCTTTACGCTTGGATTGATTGGCGCCATCACGGGCGTTGGGGCTGTTTTATGGGCGTTTTGGGAATATGGCCGTGATTTGCCGGATTATCGGCAATTGGCGGAATACGAGCCGCCGGTGATGACCCGTGTTCATGCGGGGAATGGCGCGCTTCTGGCGGAATACGCCACGGAAAAACGTGTTTTCGTGCCGGTCACCGAAATGCCAGAGCCGCTCATCGCCGCGTTTTTATCATCGGAAGATAAGAATTTTTACAACCACCCCGGGGTGGACCCCGTGGCGCTGATGCGGGCGGTGGCGACCAATATCGTTAATTACGGAACGGGAAGGCGACCCGTTGGCGCCTCGACCATCACCCAGCAGGTGGCGAAGAATTTCTTGCTCACCAATGAAGTGTCCTTCACCCGCAAGATCAAAGAAGCCATCCTTGCCATTCGGATGGAATTGGCCTTCAGCAAAGATCAATTGCTGGCGCTTTATTTGAACGAAATCTATTTGGGCATGGGCAGTTATGGTGTCGCCGCCGCTGCGCTGAATTATTTTGATAAATCGCTGGATACCCTGACGATAGCGGAAATGGCCTATCTCGCCGCCTTGCCCAAAGCGCCAAATAACTATCACCCCATCCGCAAATATAAAGCCGCCATCGCCCGCCGCAATTGGGTGCTGGAACAGATGCATGACAATGGCTACATCACTTTTGCCGAAATGATTTCAGCGCAAAAAGACCCCATCACCCTGCGTCCACGCTCTGGGGTCGACGGCGCGGATGCGCCTTATTTCGCCGAAGAAGTTCGCCGCCAGATGACGGCATATTTTGGTGATGAAATGTTCTACACGGGGGGCTTGTCCATTCGCACAACCCTTGACCCAAGACTTCAGGCGCTTGCCGATCAAGCGATGATCGAAGGGCTTGAAGCTTTGGATAAACGCCAAGGCTGGCGCGGGGCTTTAGGGCAGGCGGCCATCAATGGTGAGATCGACAAAACCCTTGCGGAATATGCCAAAACGATGCTGGCCAATCGATATCCGGCGGTGGTCGTGACCGTGGGCAAAAAGGAAGCGGGTATTTTGGTCTATCATGATGAATCTGATGGCACGGATGAACCGCAAGCGCGGCTGGAATCGGGGCGTATTCCTTTTGTGCTGGCGGATTGGGCTTACCCCCCGCGCCGCGCCAATGGCATACGCCCGCCGGAGATTACCTCGCTCAGGCAAGCGCTTAATGTTGGTGATGTGATTATGGTGCAACGGCCGCAATATGTCCCCGATCGCGTGTCGCGCTTGAAAGGTGATGTTCAATTTGACGATGACATTTGGGCCTTGGGGCAGAGGCCTGATGTGGAAGGCGCGTTAATCGCGCTTGATCCGCATACAGGGCGTGTCTTGGCGATGGTGGGGGGCTATAACGCCCGCGACAGTGAGTTTAACCGCGCCACCCAAGCCCAACGGCAGCCTGGTTCTGCCTT
>CAJXME010000086.1 GCA_913056245.1 uncultured Alphaproteobacteria bacterium
GATGGCGTCCTTGATGACTCGGACGACCTGCCTCTAGATCCTAGCGAGACAACCGACACGGACGGAGACGGAGTAGGCGACAACGCTGACAATGATGACGACGGCGACGGCGTTTCAGACGATGAAGATGCGTTTCCTCTGGACCCAGCTGAGTCCACTGATACCGATGGCGACGGCGTAGGTAACAACGCAGATACTGACGACGACGGGGACGGTATTCCTGACGATCAGGATTTTGACACCGATGGCGATGACATCATGGCGCGATTGGTCAATCCTGAACCTGGCCTCCATGCCATGATTTTGCGTCAAATCGATTTGGCGATTGCGCCGGGGGATCGCGCGCTGGCCTATATGCTGACCGATCTTCTGTCGCCAACGGGCTGGTTGGATCAGCCGCTTGCCGCGATTGCCGCCAATGCCAATGTTGCGGAAGATCGCCTTGAAACGGTGTTGTTTGCGCTTCAGTCGCTTGAGCCGGTCGGCATTTTCGCCCGTAACCTTGCGGAATGCCTCGCCTTGCAAGCCAAAGATCGCGGTGAATATGACGCCGTGATGGCCGTGGTTCTCGACCATATCGATATGCTGGGCAAGGGTGAGATTGCCCCTTTGGCGCGGCTAGCGGGATGCGGCCAAGATGACATTCTCGATGCGCTCAAGCGTATTCGCGGCTATAACCCCAAGCCGGGCGAGTCCTACAGCAATGATTTGCCGCCTTTGGGTGAGCCCGATGTGCTGGTGCGCCAGACCAAGGAAGGTTGGGCGGTTGACCTCAATAAATCGACCTTACCGACGATCCATATCAACGAAGATTACGCCACCGATGTGGAAGGCCGCCTCGAACGCCAACAAGGCCAAGCCAATAACGAGTTTATCAGCAACGCCATTGGTTCAGCACGGTGGCTGAAACGCGCGCTTGAACAGCGCAACACCACCACCATGAAAATTTGCGCTGAAATCATCCGCATCCAACAAGATTTTCTGAAAGATGGGATGGATGCCTTAAAGCCCATGTCGCTGAAAACCATCGCCGAAGCCATCGGCATGCATGAAAGCACGGTCAGCCGCGTGACCAATGGCACGGTGATCAACACCCCCCGCGGCACGTTTTCATTGAAATCGTTCTTTAGCGTATCCATCGCCACGGAAGACGGTGAAGATGGCATGGCCGCATCCGCCGTCCGCAACAAAATCAAAACTTTAATCGATGGCGAAAGCCCAACCAAACCGTTGAGCGATAACGACATCGCCGCCGCCATCAGCGATCAGGGGATTACCTTGGCGCGGCGCACCGTGGCGAAATATCGGGAAATGATGCGCATTCCTTCATCATCGGAACGCCGCCGCTTGTCGCGCATGAAAATGATTGGTTAGGATTAGAAGGATCAACCCTATCGATTGCGTCCGGCTCGCTTCTGACGCTGGGCAATGAAGGCTTCGCTGGTCAGGCCAAAGCCTTGCATATAATAGGCAAGCGGCACGGTTTCCGTTGATTCAACCTTGTCCTGATCATCATAATGCACAAAATTGACCGCCATATCGCTGGCTTTGGCTTCATCATTATTGACGAGGTCTCTCATATTGTGATCATTCATGGCTTGCTCCTCTTCAGGTCAGACAAGCCCAATTTGCAGAATTCATGCCAATCTTTTGATCAACGCCTCAAATGGCCAGTTTCGCCATGACATTCATGAAATCTTGATGCGCGGCGGGCATTTTATCGATTTGCTCAAACAACAGTTTTCCGGGAAAGACGCGTATCGCCGTTGCGCCGGACACCACCGCCGTATGCGGCCAAAGCGCCCCCGCCAAGACTTCCGGCAAGCCAAAAACCTGATCGGCTTCATAGGATCGCAGCACCGCCTGCCCCGACCGATCGAGCAACAACACCTTGCCGCGCTCGATCAAATAAAAATGCTCGGCGGCGGTGCCTTGGCGGAACAGCACTTCACCATCAATCATCAAGATGGACGGAAAGCCCTTGCTCATGCCGCCACCGTATCGAGCGCCAATTTCCGCTTCACCGCATCAACCGCGAGCGAACAAGCAAAAACCCAACTGGTTTGATCTTCGTCTTGCCAGCATTGCTCCACCAAACCGCGCGGCAGGATCAAGACTTCCGCTTGCGTGGTCGCGATGACATCCGCGTCATAAGCGTCAAGCGCGAGAAAAGACACAAAACTGAGGAAATCGCCCGATTGCAATTCGCCTTCTGAAACCAAAGGGTTTTGAGCGCGCGCCCGACCCCTGATCAGGAAATAAGCCCGATCCGTGGCCGCGCCTGCGGCAATAATCTGTTTTCCTTTATCGATGATCTGACGCGGATAGGCCATCCCTTCAGCATCGACACGCAGCGGCGTTTTCATAGCGCTTACCTCTCTCATACCAAAACGACATGAGGCGCCAAATGTTAGGCTAAAAGAGTGCGCAAAGGCGATTTCAGAGAATGGTGTGATCTTTTTCTTTGAGGATCGTGATGAGGGCATTGACGTGTTCTTGCGAGAGATGAAACTCACGCCGCATTTGTTCAATCTTCATCAATTCTTCTTCGGTCAATAATCCATCGCTCAAGGCATGGGCAATTTCAGCCTCAATGATCATCTTGCGTTGCGCGATTTGATTGGAAAAGGCCGAGGCGACAATACCCGTCAGCATCGCCACCACACATACCCCCATCAAGGCGGTGATCGCCCCTACGATGCGGCCGATGGCGGTGACCGGCGATACATCCCCATACCCGACGGTGGTCAAGGTGATCAGCGACCACCACATGGTTTCAGGGATCGATGAAAACTTTTCGGGCTGGGCTTCGTTTTCCACCAGATACATCACCGCGCTCGACATGAACAACGCGATCAGCAGGAGATACAATGCCGCGCCAAAAGAACTCATTTCCGAACGGATCGCCGACAGCAAATCTTCCAAAGCCGAGGAGTAATGCGAAATCTTGAACAGTCGGATGAGCCGCATGGCGCGCAACCACCGGAGGTCTGTTTCGCCGATGAACAACGGCAAAAGGCTTGGCAAAATCGCCAATAGATCGATCAGTCCCGTGAAACTGAAAATATATTCAAGGCGTCGGCCCAGCGCGGAAGAATATTTGCTCGCTTCATTGGCTTTGCTCGCCCAAATGCGGAGCAGATATTCAATCCCGAAAACCGTCACCGACAGCATCTCAAACAGCCAAAATTCGGTTTCGTAACGCTGGCTTAAACGTTCAATCGATTCCAGCGAAATGGCAAAGATGTTTAAGATGATCAGCAAGCCCAGCAGGCGATCAACCATCATGCTGACGCGGTCGTCTTTACTTCCGCGCTCAAGAATTTGTAACATTCTTTGCTGAGTGATCATGAGCAGACAGGCTTAAGTTCAGATTAATTCTTCCTAATAATATAGCATGGAAAGAATGAAACCAGCAATCGCCACAATACGGCCGCCGGTTAATCGAGTTTGAAACTTTCCGCCAATTCCATGTTTTCAACACAGCGATTGGCGAATTCCATCACATAAGCCCGGCCATAGAGTTGCGTCATCCGCATGATGCCAAACCGTGCCGCCGCCAAAGCCACTGCGTTCGGATCACGCCGCAAGCCTGCCACCATATGCAACAATTCTTCGATGTTATCGCGGATGCTTTCCAGCCGCTTGATCTCTTCAGGCGAAAGCGACGTGTTGTCGTCATCCATGATCTTGGCGATTTCCGGGCATCGTTTATGCAAATAAATCACCTCGCCCATGGATATAGCCCTTTCTCTCTCGACCTTTGATTCAACGACACAATCCCCCCTCATGTTAGGCGGTGTTTTGATTTTATCGGGCGAAACCTTGGGAATTTTTTTTCTGCCATGGACTGGCACAGGGATTGCAGGTTCCGCCCATGATGTTTCAACGCCCCATCACCCTTTTGTTTAGCCTTGGCTTTGTTTTGCTCCTGCCATGGGTCAGCCATGGCGCGACGGTTATCCCCCGCCATCAAGAGCCGAATTACCAAAGCATTTGCGAAGCGCATGCTCGCAATTTAGAAAATTTATTCGATCTGCCGAAAGGATTGCTCACCGCCATTAACCGCGTTGAAACAGGGCGCCCCAACGGAAAAGGCCTTCGCCTCGGTTGGCCTTGGGCGATCAATGACAATGGCAAAGGGCTGTTCTTTGACAATAAGAACGATATGCTGGCCTATGCACGGGCGCAGATCGATCAAGGCAATGACCGCATGGATATTGGCTGCATGCAGATCAATGTTTATTGGCATCGCGATCAGTTCACCGATCTTGATGATATGGCCGATCCTTCGAGCAATATTGCCTATGCGGCGGCTTTTCTTTCAGATTTGCGCGATCAGCATGGCAGCATTGATGACGCCATCCGCCATTATCATAACGCCGATTACAAGCAGAGCACACCCTACCTTGCCCGCGTCTATGAGGCTTGGGAGCAAGTCGTGACCGACAGCGATCTGGTTGTGGCCAGCGCGCCTATTTCGATTGAGCATTTGCCCAACACGGCGAGTTTCCGCAATAGTGACCCGCAACCTGTCAAACCGAAGCCAAGCGTGGCGCCGATAAAAGTCAGCCTCGTGAAAAAACCCATTATCACGTCTCAACCTGAGACCAACACGGTCGCCGCGCCCTCTCCTGTCTTGCCCTCTCCTGTAATGGTTGAAAGCGATCCCTTAAGCGCCCTTAAAGCCCGCCAGCCGCATCTCCGCGGCAAATGGGATCAGGTGAAAAAATTTCGCCGTTTGCTCAACCCCAATTAAGGCTCAATCTATTGAGATAAAAAAAGAGCCAGGAAAACCTGGCTCTAATAAGGGAGAGAAATCACATGCGTAATCATAAGAACGACCGCTGGTGAAAAATGTTAGCGCGGATAAAATCAACCGCCTGTTCACCCAATCTCATCCCTGAAAACCCTTAATCCACTGAGCGGTTAAACACTTCCAAAAATCGGTCGTTTAGACAGATATGGAAATGTCACCGATTTCACATAACCAGTCTGGACTACGCCGCGACCCAAGACGCGGGGATCAGGTAATTGATGATGACAACGATCAAGACGATGCCCCGTCTGATCTTTACGAAGTGCTGGGCTATCGCAAACCTGTTTTCCCCAGCATCTCAACCCAGCAATGGCTGGACAAACGCATGGTGATTGAGCGTGTTTTTGCGTAACCTGCGCTGATTAACCCGCGCCGCGGCAATTGAAGATCGCCGTCACATTATCCCCTTCGAGCGAAATGGACGTGATGTAGCCAAGGTCAAAACCTTGGGCCTTGCATTCTTTGCCAATGCTATCCATGACGGCTTTCGGCGGGATGATATTGAGCATGTTTTCCGGCGTCCAGGTCACCTCACGTTTTGTCGTGGTGATTTTTGGAGGCACCTCAAGGGATAGCGCGGACGGCACCTCCGTCGTCTGCGACGTCGTGGCGGAAGAACACGCGCTAAGCAGTAATACGGCCAAACCCGTTGATATTGCGATCGGACGGAAAGTCATAAAATCAAACTTCCATAATATAATAAATACCTAATCTTTAATTAGATTAGTGATCTCTCTATGCAAGTCACGTTCCAATTTTGCGATCAAAAGACTCATCACGCCTCATGCGATCCATCCCATTGAAGATAGGCTTAAATTTAGAAGATTGTTTCCCTGAGGCGCAATCTATGCGACGCTCAATTCTGCAATATGACGGAAAGGATGACCCCGATGATGGATCGAATCAGGCAAGCGCTTGCCCCCCATGGCACCTTGCGGGCGGCGATGAATATGGCCAATTTTCTGTTGGTTTCTGGTCAGCAATCGGATGGCTCGCTGGCGGGG
>CAJXME010000087.1 GCA_913056245.1 uncultured Alphaproteobacteria bacterium
TCTCCTCGTCATCCCCTGCGGCTTCGAGATGCGACAGCCGCGGCAAGAGCGCCGTGCCAAGGGCAATGCCAATCACCCCCAGCGGCAATTGCGCAATACGATCAGCGTAATAAAGCGCGGAAATCGCCCCCACGGGCATTAGCGACGCTAGCACCATATCCACCAGCAAATTGAGCTGTGTGCCTCCCGCACCGAGCGCGGCGGCAAAAAATTTGCGCCACATGGCTTTGCCCGCTTGGCTGATCCTAGGCCAGAATCCCCAAGATGGGGTTTTGCCAATCGATGCTAAAATCCGCTGCATCATTGCCATTTGCAAGAGGCCCGCCATCGGCACCGCAAGCGCCAAGGGCACCGCGCCAAAAGAGGCGGCGAGCGCGCTGATCACCGCGCCGATCATCAGCATAATGTTGAGCAAAATCGGCGCCGCCGCACCGCCAAAAAAATGATTATTGGCATTCGTCACCGCCGCCCAAAACGCCACCATCGAGATCATCGGCAAATAGGGCAAGGTCACGCGCGCTAGGGTGACGGCGTGATCAAAGCGCGTGTCTTCAACGGAAAACCCCGGCGCCAGCACCCCGATCACCACGGGCATAAAGATTTGCATCACCAGCATCAGCGCCAATAACCCCCATAAAAGGGTCAATTGAATTTCTGACGCCAGCGCATCGGCGGCGGCTTGGCTTTGTTTTCGCGCTTTGGCATAGGCGGGCAGGAAGGCGTTGGTGATCGCCCCTTCGGCGGTCAAACGGCGGAATAAATTGGGCAGTTTGAACGCCACAAAAAAAGCATCAGCGATCGGTCCAGCGCCAATCGTGACCGCCAAAATCACATCACGGCCAAAGCCCAACACACGGCTGATGGCGGTCAGCCCGCCGATTTGCCGAAAGGCAGCAAAAAAACTTGGCCCCGATGGTTGAGGCGATGACGAACCCGATGACGCGCTGGTCATGCCGCCACCTGATTGGCGGGGTCACTGTCTTTCAGCACGTTCAGCAATTCCTTTTGCAATTTTTCAAGCCGCGATTCCGACGTGATCTTTAGGCCAAAGCCGTCCTTGACATAGAACACATCCACCACCCGATCGCCATAAGTCGACACGCTCGCGGTTTGAATCTGAAGCCCCAATTGCGCCATTTTGCGGGTGACTTTATAAAGAAGCCCCGGCGCGTCTTTGCCGTTGATTTCAATCACCGTATGGGTGTTGCTGGCTTTATTGCTGATCAGCACCCGCGCGGGAGCCGTGATGCGGCGGATGCGCGATGGCGTTTGCATCAACCGCCGATCCGTCGCCTCGTCAATATCCAGCATCCCCGTCATGGCTTTTTTCAAATTCTGGCGAATGTCTTCGAGGTCGGCCGCGCTGGTGATGGCTTTTTTATCGTCGTTTTGCACCCAGAACACATCAAGGGTCAGGCCATCTTTTCGCGTCGTGATCCGCGCATCGACAATATAAGCGCCCGACGCCGCCACCCCGCCCGCGATGCGAGAAAACAGCCCCGCGTCATCGGCGGTGATGATGATCACTTCCGTGGCGTTGCGTTTCGGGTCAGGGGTGATGCCAACGGTCAATAAATCCCCCGATAAATAATGATCTTTGAAGAGCTGCGCATGGCGAGCGTAACCATCGGCGTCAAAACTGGTCCAATAGGCGGGATAAAACAGATCAAGATGCTGTTGGATGGTGTCGTCTTTCCACTGTCCTTTTAAGGCGGCTTCCAACTCGGCTTTGTTTTCACTCGCGGTGTAACTGAGTTCGTAATCAGGCGTTGAGCCGCGCAACACCGCCATAGTGCGGGTGTAGAGATCGCGCATCAATTGTGCTTTCCAGCCATTCCAAACATTTGGCCCCACGGCGCGAATATCCGCCACGGTCAAAACCAGCAACAGATTGAGCCGCTCCGGCGATTGCACTTCAGCGGCAAAACGTTGAATGGTGATGGGATCATTCAAATCATAGCGGAAAGCGGTCTCGCTCATCAGCAAATGATGCCGCACCAACCAAGCCACGGTTTCCGTGGCGGCATCGCTCAAGCCTAAGCGGGGGCAGACGGATCGCGCCACTTCAGCGCCAAGAATTGAATGATCACCGCCGCGCCCTTTGGCGATATCATGCAAAAGCAAGGCGACGTAAAGTTCATCCCTCAAATTAATTTCATGCACCGCCAAAGACGCCACCGGCGCGATTTGAGACAAGCGGCCGGATTCGATCCCGTTCAAAATACCCATGGCAAAGACGGTATGCTCATCCACCGTATAACTGTGATACATATCAAATTGCATCATCGCGACGATGCGGCCGAAATCGGGCAAAAATTTACCCAAAAATCCCGAATCATTCATCAAGCGCAGCATCCGTTCTGGATTCTGTCGGCTGGTCACCACATCGATGAACATCTCGTTATGCTTGGGGTTTTCGCGGAAAGCCGCATCGATCCAGCGCAAATTGGCGTGCAGTTTGCGCAGCGCATGGGGGTGGATATCAAGGCTGTTTTGCTGGGCAATTTGAAACAACTGGATCATCAATTCCGGATGATCTTTGAGTTTAAGATCAGACGGAATGTTGAGCCGCCCCGTTTCCACGATAAAAGGTTTGGGCGCTTGCCGCCGCCGCCAAAGCGATAAAAATGGCCGCTGTTTGGTGCTGAAATCCGCCGCGATGGCCGCCCAGAATATCCGCGTCAGATTGCCCACGGTTTTCGACGCGAGATGATAGCGCCGCATAAACCGCTCCACCCCTTTCATGCCGCTGCGCGACCGAAAACCCAATTGCGGGGCGATATCCATTTGCGCATCGAAGGTCAGACGATCATCTTCTCGGCCGGCGCGCAAATGCAAATGGCATCGCACCGACCAAAGAAACCGCTGGGCCATGGCAAAGCCGCGCAATTCCCCTCGGCTCAAAATACCGTTGGTGATCATGCTTTCAAGAGAGGTGACGCGATAGGCGTAACGCGCAATCCAAAACAGCGTGTGCAGATCGCGCAACCCGCCCTTGCCATCTTTCACGTTCGGTTCAACCACATAGCGTTGATTGCCGATGCGTTCGAGGCGGTGTTCACGCTCATCGAGTTTGCTGTTGAGAAACGAAACGGCAGTGCCGGTGACAATATCTTCATCAAAGCGTTGAAACAATTCTTCGGTGAGGGTTTCATCCCCCGCCAAATGACGACCTTCGAGCATCGCGGTGCGGATGGTGATGTCGTCTTTCGCGGATTTCAATTGCTGGCGGAGGCTTCGCGTCGCGTGACCCACCGTCAGCCCCAAATCCCACAGCACATAAAGCAGGGTTTCAATTTGCGCCACGGTGGATTTATCCGCTTGGATGGTGGTTAAAAACAACAGGTCGATATCCGACGCCGGCGCCAATTCCGCGCGCCCATAACCGCCGGTGGCGATAAGCGCCAACGCGTTATCATCGGTATCCGCGGGCATGTCTTTGATGACCCGCGCAAACAAAGCGCGAATGATTTCATCCATGATCAAAGCATAGCCGCCGACATAAATCGCGCCGTCATTGTCTTCAAGAAACCGGTCTTTGATCAACGCTCGGCCTTCCGCCAAAACTGGTTTCGCCGCCAGCAACAAGGCCGTTTGCAGGGGTTGATTTTTGCCGACACGCGCCTTGGCGATGGCTTTTTGGCAGGATTGGGCAAAGCCCGTCTGATCATACCAATCCCGCGCAAAAAGACTGGGCTTCAAGGTCTGAAGCCATTGCGGGGATTTGTTGGACTTTGGTTCGGTTTTGGTCATGTCTCTAATTTAGCATAGCCGCAAGCCCAGCGCATCATCGGCGCGTCAATCTTGCGATTTATTCATCAAGGCGCGCATCGCGTAAATCGCATCCAGCGCGTCTTTCGGGGTCATGGTATCGGGGAAGAGGCCGTCCAGATAATCGGTTAAAGGCGTCTCCGGCGATGGGGTCGAAATCGCCGGTTTTACTTCAGCGGAAAACAGCGGCAGGTCATCGAGTTTCGACGACATGAGCGGCGCGTTTTCTTCCGTCAGGCTGGTCAGGACATCTTCGGCGCGCTTTAAGACCGAGGCCGGCACCCCCGCCAGCCGCGCCACATGAATACCATAGGATTTATCAGCACCCCCCGCCGCCACTTCATGCAGAAACACGATATCACCTTGCCATTCGCGCACCTGCATCGCATGGGGAGACAACGCCTTAAGCGATCGATCAAGGCCGTTTAATTCATGGTAATGGGTGGCGAATAACGCGCGGCATCCATTGACCTCATGCAAATGTTCTACCACCGCCCATGCCAAGGACAAACCATCGTAAGTCGCGGTGCCGCGGCCAATTTCATCGAGGATCACCAAGGCTTGCTCGCCGGAACGATTGAGGATCGAGGCGGTTTCCACCCTTTCCACCATAAAGGTCGACCGCCCCGTGGCGAGATCATCGGACGCGCCGACCCGGCAAAACAAGCGATCAACCACGCCAATCGTGGCCGTTTCCGCCGGCACATAAAACCCCGATTGCGCCATCAAGGCGATCAGCGCGTTCTGGCGCAGGAAAGTCGATTTCCCTGCCATATTCGGCCCCGTCAACAACCAGATGCGATCGTCATCATGCAATTGGCAATCATTGGCGATAAAGGGCTGACCGCCATCGTGATCAAGCATATGTTCGACCACGGGGTGACGGCCTTTGGTGATGCTAAACTGCCGTCCTTCGACCAATTCTGGACGGCAATAATGGCGGCGTTCGGCTAATTTTGCTGACGCCACCGCCACATCGAGCGCCGCCCCCGCTTCCGCCAGCGCCATGAGCGCATCGCTATGTTCCAATACATCGCGGCATAATTGGTCAAAAATTTCCAATTCCAATGCCAGGGCGCGATCGCCCGCCGAACTCATCTCGCGTTCGAGATCAGCCAATTCTGTGGTGGTGAAACGCACCGCTTGAGCCGTGGTTTGGCGGTGAATAAACCCGTCCATCGCCAGCATTTTATCGGCATGGGTGGTGCGGACATCAATGTGATAACCCAAGACATTATTATGTTTGATTTTGAGCGACGCGATGCCGGTCTCGTCAATGTATTTCATTTGCAATTGCGCGATCAACCGGCGGCTTTCATCGCGCATGGCTTTCAAATCATCAAGACCCGGATGATAGCCTTTGCGGACAAAGCCGCCATCACGCGCCAACAAGGGCAAATCATCGCTCAGCACAGCGGTGATCATCGCCGCCAAATCCAACGGCGCTTTTAGAATGGAGGCCATCGCCGCCAAATCTTCAGCCGCGATCAAATCCGATTGCCGCTGATCAATCGCTTCCGCCATCCGATAGCCTGCTTCGATTCCGCGCGCCAATGCCGCCACATCGCGCGGCCCTCCATGCCCCAGCGAAAGCCGCGACAAGGCGCGTTCCAGATCAGGCATGGACGATAAAGCATCGGTCAAACCATGGCCGAGCATCGGTTCCGTCATCACCGCATCCACCAGATCAAGGCGTTGATTGATGCGGCGAATATCGGTCAAGGGCGCGGCGATGCGGTTGGCCAATTGCCGCCCCCCTGCGGCCGTGATGGTTTGGTCGATCACCGACAGCAAACTGCCTTTGCTTTGCCCCGAAAGCGTGCGGGTGATTTCAAGCGAACGGCGACTGGCGGGATCGATTTCCATCACCGCGCCACTGGTCACTTTGGCGATGGGCTTCAGGCGGAGAGGGCGGCCTTTTTGCGTTTGATCCAAATACTGAACCAACGCCCCTGCCGCCGCGTAATCCGCCCGCGACAAAGACGCGATG
>CAJXME010000088.1 GCA_913056245.1 uncultured Alphaproteobacteria bacterium
TCGCCACGACACATGTTTGGTGGTCATCGGTCGCGGATCGTCTGACCCTGACGCCAATTCCAATGTCGCCAAGATCGCGCGGATGCTGGTTGAATCCTTAGGGCTGGGCTGGTGTGAAACGGGGTTTTCTGGCGTGACCTTTCCGCTGGTCGAACCGTGCTTGGAAAAGGTCAGCAAACTTGGCTTTAAGCGGATTGTGGTTTTCCCATATTTCCTCTTCTCCGGTATTTTAATCGATCGCATTTACGGCTTCACCGATGAAGTTGCCGCGCGCCACCCGGAGATCGAATTTGTCAAAGCGGGTTACCTCAATGACCATGATGATGTGATCGCGACCTTTGCCGATCGCGTGAAGGAAATTCTGACGGGCAACAACAATATGAATTGCTCGATGTGCAAATACCGCGCGCAAGTGCTGGGGTTTGAAGACGAAGTGGGGCTGCCGCAGGAAAGCCACCATCATCATGTTGAGGGCAAAGGCGTTTCAGCGCCGGGCAGCAATGTCGAAGATTGCGATCTTTGCACCACCTTCTGCACTGGCGAATGCCGGCTGAAGATGGGGCATGATCATCATCACCATGATCACCATCATCACGACCACGATCACCACCATGACCATGATCATCATCACCACGGCCACAGTCACGGGCATGGCCATGATCATGACCACCATCATCACCCCTATCCTCAAGCCGATCATCCCTTGGGGCCGAAATCGGTGTTGAACCGCAAACCAACCTCGGAATAGCCGTCATGGGGGGAGGGGCGATATCCGATTACATCAAAGACCCAGCGGCAATTTATGCCCAGTCTTTTGAGCGGGTGCGCGCCGCCACCGATTTGTCGCGCTTCCCTGATGATATCGCTGAGGTGGTTATTCGAATCGTTCATGCCTGCGGGATGCCTGATCTGGCGGATGATATCGCTTTCACCCCTGATCTGGCGCGTAAAGCCGCCGAAGCCTTGAAGGCGGGGGCGCCCATCATCGCCGATTGCGCCATGGTGGCTTCAGGCATTACGACACGGTTTTTGCCAAAGGCCAATCCCGTGATCATGACGCTTTATGACGCCGCGATCCCTGACCGCGCTAAGGCCATGGCGACCACGCGATCCGCCGCCGCCGTTGAAGATTGGCGCGCGCATATCGACGGCGCGGTGGTGGTGATTGGCAACGCCCCCACGGCGCTCTTTCATCTGCTTGAACACTTGGATCGCGATTGGCCAAAGCCAGCCGCTATTCTCGGCTTCCCCGTTGGTTTTGTGGGCGCGGCGGAATCAAAAGCAGCTTTGGCGGCGTGGGCGGATTTGGATTTTATCACCGTCCATGGCACGCGCGGCGGCTCCGCCATGGCCTCTGGCGCGCTCAATGCGGTGGCCATACAAGCGGGGTGGTCAGCATGACTTGGCTTCGCGTCATTGGCTTGACGGAACATGGGCTTGACCATTTCCCGCCATCGCATCTCGATCAACTGCGATCAGCCGAATTGGTGATCGCGCCGGAACGCGCCTTGCCCAGCGTTAAGGCTTTGCCGGAATTCGGCGGCAAAGCGATGACCTGGCCGCAACCCTTTCTGGATATTATTCCATTGCTCGAAGATTATCGCGGTAAAAACGTGGTTGTTTTGGCGACGGGCGATCCGCTCTGGTTTGGGGCGGCGTCAACATTGGTAAGGTATTTCTCCCCGGATGAGATGGAGATCACGCCTTCACCTTCAGGCTTTCAATGGGCGGCGGCGCGGATGGGCTGGCCGATGCACATGACGCGGTGCTTGACCGTCCATGGCCGTCCCCATGAAACCGTGCTCAAACATTTGGGGCCAAAGGCAAGGCTTTTGGTGCTCGCCCATGATCGCCACAGCCCCGATAAGATTGCGGCTTTGTTGATCGCGGCGGGGTATGAAGAGGCGCATCTCACGGTCTTAGGGCATATTGGCGGCGATGCCGAAACCTGCCATCACGCCAAGGCGAAAGATTGGGCTGATGCCCGCCATGATGTTCTAGATTTTCACGTCCTTGCCATAGAATGCCCAGAGGCGGTGGATGGATTCTTGCCCCTTATCCCAGGGCTGCCAGACACGGCGTTTGATTCCGATGGGAAATTGACCAAATCCGAAGTGCGGGCGACGACGCTGGCGGCGTTGAAACCTTGCGATGGCGGCCTTCTATGGGATTTGGGGTGCGGGTCTGGCGCGGTGGGAATCGAATGGATGCGTTCCGCCCCCTTTGCGCGGGCGATCGGCATTGACAACCGCCAAGACCGCCTCGAAGTCGCCAAGGGCAATGCCGCAAGGCTCGGCGTGCCGGAATGGCAAGGGCTTTGCGCGGACTTGCCTCAAGGCTTGGCTGATCTCGATGACCCAGACGCGGTTTTTATCGGCGGCGGGTTGAGCGCGGCATTGGCGGCGGCGGTAATGCGCCGCTTGAAGCCCAACGGCCGGCTCGTGGTCAATGCCGTCACCCTTGAAAGCGAAGCCTTGATGTTGAGCCTCTGGCAAGCCCATGGCGGCGAATTGAAACGCATCGCCATCAGCCGGGCTGATCCCGTGGGGCCTTATCATGGCTGGCGGCCATTGATGCCCGTCACGCAATGGGTTTTTGAAAAGGGAGGGTCATGATGGCTGGAAAAGGCATTCTTTATGGCCTTGGCACCGGGCCGGGTGATCCGGAATTGGTGACGCGCAAAGCTTGGCGGCTGATCGAAGAGGCGAGCGTCATTGCTTATCCTTCGGCTGAAGGCGGCGATAGTTTCGCGCGAAGCATTATCGCCGAAGCGATTGCCCCTGATGTGATTGAAATTGAAATGCCCGTGCCGATGGTCTCAGGCCGCGCGCCGGCGCAAGCGATTTATGATGAAGGTGCATCCGCGATCCGATCGCATCTCGAAGACGGGCGAGACGTCGTGGTGTTATGCGAAGGCGACCCTCTTTTTTACGGCTCTTTCATGTATCTCTTGGCGCGGCTTCGTGATGATTTTGAAACGCAAATCATCCCCGGCGTGACGTCGATGACGGCCTGCGCGGCGGCGCATAATCACGCCTTGGTGGCGCGTTCCGATGTGCTGACGGTGCTGCCCGGCACGCTTGATGATGACGCGCTGACAGCGCGGATTCATGACACAGACGCGGTGGTGATCATGAAAATTGGCCGCCATTTGGGGCGTCTTCGGGATTTGCTCATGCGCTTGGGGCTGGCGGAACAAGCGCTTTATGTCAGCCACGCCTCCCTGCCCCATGAAAAAGCCCTACCCCTCAGCCAAGCGCCCGATCAGGCACCTTATTTTTCAATGATACTCCTCTATAAAGGCAATGACCCATGGATATAAAGGCGGTGCATTTTGTTGCTCTCACCGAAGAAGGCGGCCGGTTGGCGTCGCGACTAGCCGCGGGCACAGGCGGCGTCTGGCATGGCATGGATGGCCGCATGGGCGCGCTTACCCCTGATCTAACCTTTACCAGTGCGGTGGATCATATCCGTGATCTTTATTTGAGCGGCAAGCCTGTGGTTGGGATTTGCGCGGCGGGGATTCTCATCCGCGCGGTGGCTGGGCATCTCCATGACAAATGGGTTGAGCCGCCGGTTCTATCGATCAGCGATGATGGCAAAGTGGTGGTGCCGCTTTTGGGAGGGCATCACGGCGGCAATGATCTGGCCACACGTTTGGCGGCAATTTTGGAAACAGAACCCGCGATTACCACCGCTGGCGATCGCCGGTTTGGCTTGGCGCTCGATGCGCCGCCACCGCCTTTTGCGCTGGCCAATCCCGAGCAGGCAAAAAAGGTCATGGCCGCATTGATCGGCGGTAAGGATGTTCAACTCCATGTTGATTTGCCCGATGATCTTTCGGCGGTTGCGGCGGCTTGGCAAGATTGGTTGTCGCCCTTATCGCCCACCGAAAACGCGGCGGCGATCACCCTTGCCTTGACCTTGAAACCGGCGGATCAAATCGACGCTGATTTGGTCTATCATCCGCGTTGCCTTACCCTTGGCCTTGGAGCGTCTCGCGATTGCCCCAGCGATGAAATGGCGGATTTGATCGCCTCAACCTGCCATCAGCATGGTTATGCCGAAGCGGCGGTGAAGGGCGTCTATTCGGTTGATCTGAAAGCCGATGAACAAGCAATCCTCGACGCCGCGTCGGCACGGGGGACAGGGCTTCAGGTCTTCACCCCTGAGCGACTTGAGGCGGAAACCCCAAGGCTGGCTCATCCATCAGAGGTGGTGTTTGCAGAAATTGGATGTCATGGGGTGGCGGAAGCGGCAGCGCTCGCGGGTGGCGGCTCGTTGGCTCGGCTGGTTATCCCGAAGGTTAAAACCGATCACGCCACCATGGCGCTGGCGCTTGACCCTAGCGCGGATTTCACCCCTCAAGACAGCCGTCACCCGGGGCGGGTGATGCTGGTGGGGATTGGCCCGGGGCAATCGCAATGGCGCACCCCTGAAGCCACCGCCATGATCGCTTCGGCGGATGAATTGGTGGGGTATGGATTTTACATCGATCTGCTGGGGCCCGTGGCAGCGGGCAAGCCGCGACGTGATTTCGCCCTTGGTGAAGAAGAGGCGCGTTGCCGTTATGCCCTTGAAGAAGCGGGCAAGGGGCGCGATGTTGCGATCATCTGTTCTGGCGATGCTGGGATTTACGCCATGGGCGCTTTGGTCTTTGAATTGCTGGGGCGCGATCAAGATCAGGGCGGGGTTAGCGATGCCGCGCGGCGAGTGGCGGTGGATACAGCGCCCGGAATTTCCGCTTTGCAAGGTGCGGCGGCGCGCACCGGCGCGATCCTAGGCCATGATTTCTGCACCATCTCGCTGTCGGATTTGCTGACCCCTTGGGAGCAGATTGAAAAACGCATCGAAGCGGCGGGGCAAGGTGATTTTGTCATCGCCTTTTATAATCCGGTCTAAAAGCGGCGGCGGGTCGGTCTCGCCAAGGCGCGGGATATTCTGCTCAAATACCGCCCCGCCTCGACGCCGGTGATTTTAGCGTCAAGCCTTGGCCGCCCAGAAGAATCGATTCGCCATCGCGATTTGGGTCATCTTGATGTCGATGAGGTTGATATGATGACCACCGTGATGGTGGGGGCATCCACCAGCCAGCGCATCGCCCATGGCGGCCGTAAATCAGCGGGGCAATCGGTCTTCACCCCGCGCGGTTACGCTAAGAAAATTGATGCTCCATCAGAAAAGGAATCCTCGGCATGACTGTTTATTTTATTGGCGCTGGGCCAGGCGACCCCGATTTGATCACCGTCAAAGGCAAGCGTTTGATCGAAACCTGCCGCTATTGCCTTTACGCCGGATCGCTGGTGCCTGAAGCTGTGGTGGCCTCCGCGCCCAAAGACGCGCTGGTGGTGGATACCGCTTCCATGACGCTTGATGATATTATGGTCATGGTGAAGGACGCCCATGATCAGGGGGAAGATGTGGCGCGGGTGCATTCCGGTGACCCGTCGCTTTACGGCGCGATCGCTGAGCAAATCCGGCGGCTCAAAGATATGGGCATCGATTATAAAATCATCCCCGGCGTGCCCGCCTACGCGGCGGCGGCGGCGGAAATGGGGACGGAATTGACGATCCCTGAAATCGCCCAAAGCATCATCTTAACCCGCACCAGCATGAAATCTTCCGCCATGCCAAAAGGCGAAGACTTAGAAAGTTTTGGCAAGACCGGCGCGACTTTGGCGATCCATCTTTCGGTGCGAAACCTGCGTGAGATCGAGCGCGTCTTAACCCCTTATTAC
>CAJXME010000089.1 GCA_913056245.1 uncultured Alphaproteobacteria bacterium
GTTCGGTGCCAGAAATTTATAACCTGGTTCAGGCCACCGATGCCGATGGCGTGGCGCTTTATGTTGATGCCAATGGCGAAGTGGTAACCAACCCGCCCGCCAATATGGTGGAAGGCTATTACCCGCTTTATATCGATGAAGGCGAATTGACCTTCGATAAAACTGGTAAATTGATCAGCCCGAAAAACCTCGTCCATTACGAAAAGCAGGAAGAAGGCTTCTCGATCGCTCTGGATGTGGATTTCTCGACCTCAACCCAGTTGGCCCAACCCTTCTCGGTCTTGACCGTTGAACAGGATGGTTTCACCTCGGGTCGATTGGACGGGATTGAAATTGACTCCTCCGGGACAATCCGCGCGAACTACACCAACGGGCAAAACAATCCTCTTGGTAAGATCGTGGTCGCCAACTTTAACAACCAGAACGGTCTGAAGCAGATCGGGAACGCGACTTACACGGAAACTGCCGTTTCCGGTACGCCGCAGGTTGGGGAAGCAGGCTCCGAAGGCTTCGGGAATATTCTTTCGGGTTCGTTGGAACGTTCGAACGTGGATATTACCGAAGAACTGGTGAATTTGATCACCGCACAGCGGAACTTCCAAGCATCCGCGAAAGCGATTGAAACCACCACGGGTCTGACCCAAACCATCATTAACATCCGCATGTAATGATGGCGTGATCAGCAAAGGAATCTCAGGGAGAGCATTATGGATCGTTTAATTCATACCGCCTTAAACTCGCTTAATATTGTCAAGGATAACGCCTTTATTCGGTCGAATAACCTTGCCAATACCAGCGTCCCTGGTTTCCGTGCTGATTACCATCTGAAAACCTCAGGCACGGCGTTTCTGGATAATTACGACACCCATATCACCCGCGGTCTGTCGATTAAAGATGACAATAATATTTTTGACGCTTCGCCCGGCACCTTAAACGAAACCGGTAAAGAGTTGGATGTTGCTGTGCGCGGGGATGGTTATTTCATCACCCAAGCCGCGCAAGGCAATTCCCTCAGCCGGCGCGGAGATTTGGACACCAATGCCGACGGTCAATTGATCAATGGCGCAAGCGCAATTATACTTGACGATCAGTTGCAGCCCATCACCATCCCCCCTTACCGCAGCATCAATGTCACGGAAAATGGTGAAATCATCATAGAGCCGCTGACCAGCGCGCCCGGCACCTATCAAAGCGTGGCCACCCTTGGCCTTGTAAAGCCAACGGCGCCGCTCAAAAAATTCCCTGATGGTGAAGTGCGTTATGCCGATAATTCTCCCATTGTCGCCAATCAAGGCGCGCGTGTGGTGAATAAATTTCTTGAAATGAGCAACGTCAATTTGATGGAAGAATTGGTGTCATCCATCGAAGAACAACGCGTGTTTGAGATTAATCTCAAATTGGTTAAAGCGGCTGAAGATATTGACCGAAGCGGCTCATCGCTCTTGAAAATGCCGTCATAATCATCGGCTCTTTCTAACCCCGTCAAAAAATCGTCTTGGCATGGGTCTTGCAACATTAGGGTGAGTGTTTTTCTTAAAGGAGTCACCCTATGTCGACCAGTTCCATGCACGTTGCCAAAACCGGCCTTAATGCTCAGCAAACACGGATGCAAGTGATTGCCAATAACTTGGCCAACGTCAACACCACCGGCTTTAAGCGTGATCGCGTTAATTTTGAAACCTTGCTTTATCAGGTGCGGCGCTCGGCAGGTGATCAGACCTCTGCGGATACGGAATTGTCGTCGGCCTTTGCGGTGGGGACAGGGGTTCGGACGCTCAACACTCAAAAATTATTTTCGCAAGGCAGCCTGATCACCACCGACAACTCGCTCGATGTGGCGATTGAAGGCGCGGGCTTCTTGCAAGTTCTTCTGCCCGATGGCCGTTTGGGTTACACCCGCAACGGCGCGTTTTCTCAGAATTCAGAAGGCGTGCTGACCACCGCCAGCGGTTATGTCTTGCAGCCTGAAATTCAAATCCCTGAAAACGTGACGCAGATCAATATCTCCGGTGACGGCATTGTCAGCGCGCTGGTGGCGGGTGAAATTGGCTCTCAGGAACTGGGGCAAATCACCATGGCGGATTTCACCAACCGTGGCGGCCTTCAGCCCATCGGTGAAAGTTTTTATGTGGAAACCGTAGCCTCTGGCCCGGCGATTGTTGCCAATCCGACGGAACAGGGTTTTGGCAAACTCATCCAAGGCGCGCTCGAAGCCTCCAACGTGAATGTTGTGCAGGAATTGGTCAATATGATCGAAACCCAGCGTGCCTATGAAGTGAGTTCAAAATCCATCACTTCTGTGGATGAAATGCTCCGCTTCATTTCCAATAACCTCTAAGTAAAAAGGTAAGAGGAGATGGCCATGCCTAAGGCAAGCGCTCACATCCTAGCATCGACAACGCTGGCGGCAATCTTGCTTTCGGGATGCTCGACCTATGTGCAAAATGTCGTCTCCGATGATTTTGAGCCGATTTATCAAGAAGTGGTCGAAGCGCCTGCAACCACACCAACAGGCAGCATCTATTCCGACAATGGCGTGGGGTTATTCCCCTCAGGGCCAACCACCAAAGAAGTTGGCGATATCATCAATATCACCATGTTGGAAACCTTCAGCGCGACGAAATCATCAAGCGCGGCCAGCAGCAAAGCGGATTCCTTTGATGTCACCCTGCCCACGGGTCTGCCCAATATCCTGACCGGCGGTTTTGAGCCTGGGTCTTTGACCAGCGGCACCGCGCAATCGTTTGGCGGCAGTGGCACGGCATCGCAATCCAACACCCTCACCGGCTCGATGTCAGTGACGGTGATGCGCGTCTTCACCAATGGCAATCTTGAGATTGCCGGGCAGAAGAAACTGACCCTCACCAATGGCGATGAATATGTTCGTGTGCGCGGCATCATCCGCCCTCAAGACATCAGCCAAGATAACGTCGTGCTGTCCTCACGGATCGCCGATGCTGAGATCACTTATATCGGCGCCGGTCAAGTTGGCGACAGCGTGAATCAAGGCTGGTTAAGCCGCGGGCTTAGAGCCATTTCACCTTTCTAAGGAGCGCCTGATGTTCAGATTATTCCTCTCCCTTCTCGCGCCTTTATGGATGCTGATGGGCCTTACCTTTGAAGCCCAAGCCGACCGCATCAAGGATGTCGCGTCGATCGCGGGCGTGCGGGATAATCATCTGCTGGGCTATGGCGTGGTTGTTGGCTTGGCGGGGACAGGCGATGGGTCTTCGACCTTGACGCAAGCGTCCTTAGAAAACTTGATTTCACAATTTCGAATTAATGTTGACGGCAATAACCTGACAGCGAAGAACGCGGCGGCGGTGATGATCACTGCCAATCTGCCGCCTTTTGCGAAGCCTGGTCAGAATATTGATATCACCGTCTCGACGTTAGGCGGGGCAAAATCTTTACGCGGCGGTACGCTGTTGATGACGCCCTTGCTGGGCGCTGATGGTCAAACCTACGCGATTGCTCAAGGCAATCTGGTCGTTGGCGGCCTTGGCGTTTCCGGCAATGATGGCTCATCGGTGATTGTGAATGTGCCGACCGTTGGCCGCATCCCCAATGGCGCGGTGGTTGAGCGCATGGTGGATACGCCCTTCCTCAATAATGAGAATATTATTCTCAATCTGCATCAAGGCGATTTCAGCACCGCGAATAATGTTGCTGATGCGGTGAATGATGTCTTTGGCGGCGACGTGGCCGTGCCTTTGGATAGTTCTTCGGTGAAGGTTCGCGCGCCCGTCGACCCATCCCAGCGCGTTAGTTTTGTTAGCCTGCTGGAAAATATCGATGTGGAAATGGCCCGCCCGAAAGCGCGGGTGATCGTCAATTCTCGCACCGGTACGATCGTCATTGGCGGCGATGTCCGGGTTACCCCTGCTGTCGTGACCCATGGCTCATTGACCGTCCGTGTTCAAGAAGACACGAATGTCACTCAAACCGCTGAAACCACCACCACCGATGGCGTGACCACCACTGTCCCCGGCGATGCGGTGACCACTCAAGACACGCAAATCACCATCGAACAAGAACCCGCCAAAGCCTTTATCTTCGATCCCGGCACGGAACTGTCGGATATTGTTGACGCCATCAACGCGGTTGGCGCCGGCGCCGCCGATATGGTGACGATTTTAGAAGCCTTGCGCGAAGCTGGTGCGTTGCGTGCCGAACTGATCATTATCTAAGAAAGGCTGATTATGATTGACCCGTCCAACACCATGCCTTCGCTTAGTCAGATCAGCGGTGAGAAAGCTCTCAATAATCTGAAGAGCCATGGCACCAACGACAAGCAAGATGAATTGCGGAAAGTCGCCGAACAGTTTGAGGCGATTTTCCTTAATCAATTTCTGAAGCAAGCGCGGCAAGCCAAATTGGCCGATGATCTCTTTTCCAATTCCGCTTCGAAGACCTATCAAGAAATGCTCGATCAGCAATACGCGTCAATGCTGTCTGGCGATGTTGATCTTGGGATCGCTGAAGGGCTGATGCGGCAGTTTGGTCGGCACGTGGAGTAAACCATGGCTGGCTTGATGGATATTGGCAAATCTGGACTGCAATCTTACCGCGAGGCGCTTTCGGTAACCGGTCAGAATATCGCCAATATCAACACCGATGGATACAAAAGGCGGGAAGCCTCGCTTGAAGAAGTCACGGGTACGTCCGGCGGGTTGACTAGCGTATCCTCGCAAGCCGGGCTTGGCGTGCGCGTTGATGAAGTGCGCCGGGCGTTTGATGAATTCCTGCTCAACAAAGCGCGCAACGCCACCAGTTACGCCGCCAGCGCCGAAAGTTATTTAGAGACTGTATCGCAACTCGAAAACATCCTCATCCCCGGGGAAAGCAATATTGGCGCGTCGATCGCGCGTTTTATGGAATCGCTTCAAGAAGTCGCGGCCAATCCCAATTTGATCGCGCCTCGGATTGTGGCGTTGAAGGCCGGGGAAAGCCTGACCAATAGTTTTCACCAAACCGCGACCTTGATCAAAGAACTCCAGACCGGCATCAACACACAATCCGAACAAGCTTTGAGTGAAATTAATCTCTTGAGCGCCAATCTGGCGAATGTGAATCGCAACATCGCGTCCTCTGGTGGGAAGGCGCAAAATGCCCTCTTGGACAATCGCGATGCGATCATCGATAAATTAAGCGAATATGTCGAAGTCGCGGTGACGCTGGAAAACACCGGCTCAGCCACGGTGCGGCTTGGCAGCAGCGGCAATGGCCCAGCACTGGTCAGCGCCGATCAATTCAACCGCTTAAGCATTACGCCAGCGAATAACGACATTAACTTTTTTGTCAGCCAAGGCGCGGATTTGGTGCGAACTTCGCAAGTCGTCAATGGCAAATTGCGCGGCCTTGCGGATGCCTATAAATCCGCCAGCGACTCCATGGCCAGCATTGATCATCTGGCGTTCAAACTCATTCAAGACACGAATGCTATTCATCTCCAAGGCTTGGATTTAGAAGGGCAACGTGGCGGCGTGATGTTCCATGATGTTGCCTTTGATGCGGCGCCGGGCGTCTCCAATCGCGGCACGGCTTCGGCGGAAGTGGTCGTTGGGGATATCAATGCCATCACCGATAGCAATATCCGCATCACCTTTGATGGCACCGGCACCCTCTGGCGCCTGGAGGTGAACGCGCTGGAGGGCAACAACTTGGCGCCACCGGTGATCACCGCCAATGGCCGCGATGTGGAGGTGAGTTTTAAGGCTCAGC
>CAJXME010000090.1 GCA_913056245.1 uncultured Alphaproteobacteria bacterium
ATTGGCCGCTTTGATCGCGGGCATTCCTTTGCGGTCTGGATATGGGCTGGGCAAACAGCGCTATTTTCTCAATGGCAATCAAGGCTTGCCCAAGGCCTTGAAAGGCGCGCATCCGAGAGTCGCGGTGACGCATTTTTGCGCCGAGAAAGGCATCACGCCAGAAGATGATCATCCGCAGATTAAGGTTGCCGATGAAGAGGTGAGGGCGGCGCGGTCGCTCCTTCCCGATCACCGATCCTCCGATCACCGCCCCCCTGATCATTGCTTCTTGGTCATTTGCGGCGTAGGGGCGGCAGATGTGGAACGGCAATGGAATCCGAAGCGATTTGCAGGGCTGATTGATAGCTTGTCGCAATCTCATCCTGATGTTCGGATTGCCCTTTGCGGGAGTCCTGCGGAAAAACCGATTGGCGAGGCTGTTTTGGCTGCGCTGTCTTCAGACACCACCCCGCCGATGATGGTTTTTGATCAGACGGTGCGTCAGGTGATCGCGTTGCATCGCTGCGCTGATCTTTATATCGGCAATGACACGAGTTTGATCAATATCGCCGCCGCTGTTGGCACGCCCGCAATCCGGATTTTTGCCAGTTCATTGCCGGTGCTGGATTCACCCTTGATCGAAACCTTTTACCCCGATGATCCCGCGCGTATGGATATTGCGGGGAGCATCGATGATATCGACGATCAGGTGGTGGCGGAGCGAGCCCGCGCGAAACTCAACGCGATGAAGGCTTAACCCGCTCTGTCTATAAATACCGCGCTTTGGATTTCACCACGACGTTGAACGAGATCGATAAGCGTGGGATATCGACCAAATTCGGATGCACAAGGTGATATAAAAACGCTGGCCATAGGAACAATTCCCCAGCCTTTGGCACACGGCGATATTCCGGGTCAAATTGCCCATCATTGCGGATCGCCGACATATTGACCGCCCCGCGAGGATCGAAAAAACTAATGGCGCCGGGGTTTAGGTCTGACCGAAAGGTTTCGGCATCCTCTTGATCCGGCACATTGAGGTAATAGGTTCCCGACAACCACGAATGAGGGTGATTATGTAGGTTGTGATAATCGCCGCGGAAATTGACATTCGGCCAGGCTTGGATGCTGACCTCAGGCATTTCCGCCATGCCGGATTCTTGGGCATATTCCGCGATCGCTTGATGACAGCATTGCAGCAGCCAATTGATCGCGGGATGATCGGAATCAAAGAAATTTTGGTTGATATAATTGGTGGTCATCTGATCTTGCTCAGCGTTGCGCTGCATGACCAATGAACTCAAGATGCTATTGGCGGCTTCATGCCCGGGCAGGGTCACGGCCATAAACAAAGTCGGCCAAAGGCGGGTGAATTTCGTGTTGTTGTTCGGCGTGCTCATAACATCTCATTAATATGAGGCTTTGAACACGCCTGCAACAGTTTCTTGGCTAGATTGGTTTGTTTAGCCTTGGCTTAATTGGCTTTATTTGGCGTTGGCGAAAAACAATTGCTGACCATTGACGGTGTAACTGTTGATGCTGGCTTGGCCTTTCGCTGAAACAATCCAATCCGCAAAGGCTTGCGCCTTTTCAACATTCACCGATGGGCATTTGTCGGGATTGACCACGATCACGCCATATTGATTGAACAAATTGGCATCGCCTTCAAAGACAATCGTATGATTGCCGCGATTCAAAAACGCCAACCAAGTCGAACGGTCGGAAATCACATAGCCATCAACTTGCACCGATACATTGAGCGTCCCGCCCATGCCTTGGCCGGTTTCAAGATACCATTTTCCTGATCCTTGCTCAGGATCGATGGCGGCGGCTTTCCAGAAACGGCGTTCGGCTTTATGGGTGCCGCTATCGTCGCCGCGCGACACGAAGGTCGCTTTTCCATTGGCGATTTTGGATAAGGCTTCGGTGATATTGCCGCTGCCTTTTACCGCCGCTGGGTCTGATTTGGGGCCAATAATCACAAAATCATTATACATGACGTCATCACGTTTCAGGCCATGCCCCTCCGCCACGAATTTTTCCTCATCTTTTTTGGAATGCACCAACAACACATCGCCATCGCAATTTTTGGCGTTTTTGATGGCTTGCCCTGTGCCGACCGCCACCACACGCACTTGATTGCCCGTGTCTTGTTGATAGATCGGCAATAAGTAATCATAAAGGCCAGAGTTTTGGGTCGAAGTGGTGGATTGAATGATAATAGGGGCATCATTCGCCATCGCCGGCATTGCCAAAGTGAGCCCAAGCCCTATGGTTAGATTGGCTAAAATCGCGCTGGCAAATCGCTTTGCCCCTTTGTGTTGAACCCGCATGCTGTGTCATCCTTAAATGAATAAATTAAATCGACAAAGGGAATGTTGATTTCCGTTATGACAAAATGATCATATTTCTTTTTATTGGGTTTTCAAGTCATAATTTACAGAAATAAATCAAGGTAAGTTTTCGTGGGCAATATCAGAAAATTCGACACCCCTGGCATTCGGACAAAATTGTTTATTGGCCGGGAAACCGTTGGCATTGGCAAAATCGAATTGCTGGAAGCCATCGCTGAAACAGGGTCGATCAGCGCGGCGGCGGCATCCATGGGCATGGATTATCGGCGCGCTTGGCTGTTGCTGAAATCAACGCAAGATGCGTTTTCAGTGCCGCTTTTCGTCACCCAGCGTGGCGGCTCCGGTCGAGGTGGGGCATCGCTGACGCCAGAAGGCGAAGAATTGATCCGTTCGTATCGCGACACCATGCTTCGGGTTGAGCGGGAATTTGCCCCTATGCTAGATTGGGTTGAACGGCATCAGCAGCCTGTTGCCGATGAGGATGATAACAATTGATCAAGAGGATTTGCCCTTTACCCCGTGGCCATATAACACAAATCAAATAGACAGAACCGATAATCAAAACTTCTTCGTGGAAAGCAGACCGATGACGGAAAAAGACACAGCCCCTTCATTCCCGCAATGGCATCACCGGGTGCCTGTTAATAAAGATGGCCGCATCGATGAAGCGACTTTTGTCAAACTCGCGGATCAATTCATCTCTCTTGCTAATAGCCGCAATAAAAAGGTGCTGGCCACGGAATTGCAATTTGTGATGCTGTTTGCGGCGGCGCGTTATACCGCTCATGTGGCTAAAAATGTGTTGGACATCGACGATCAAGAGGTGTTCGCGGCGCATATGACGGCTCAATTCAAAGATATGTTGCGCGAACATTTGGCGGACCCAACCGTCTGATGAAGCCGATGATGACGATTATGACAGTATTGATGCGAGGCTTTTGGCTGGCGGCAATCGCCATGGGATTAATCGCGCTTTCACCGCATCAAGGGATGATCGCTTCTGCGGTCGCGGCTGATTTGGATCAAGGCCAAGCCTTGGCGCGGATGCATTGCACGCGCTGTCATGTGGTGGGCGATATGAACAAATATGGCGGCATTGGCTCGACCCCTTCTTTTGGTGCGATTAAAACGATGCCCGATTGGCAAGAACGTTTTGATATCTTTTATATCTTGCCGCCGCATCCCGCGGTGGTGCGCGTTGAAGGCATTTCGGAAAAACGCCCAGAACATCTTCCCGCTTTCACAAAACAGATTACCTTAACCATTGAAGAATTGGAAAACCTGCTTGGCTTTATCAACACCTTACCGAAAGCCAATTTTAATTAGCATAAAAGGATCGGATCATGAGTGATCAACAGAATAAACCCAAAACCCCCATGGCGGATATGAGCGAGTCTGAAATCGCAATGCGGAAATTTCTGAAAGCCTTGGGCGTCACCACCCATCAGAAATTGGAAGCGGCTTTGGCGGAAGCGGTGGTGTCAGGCGACATGAAATCGGGCGACGCTCTTGAGATCAACGCGACGATCAACATTCCCGCGCTTGATTTCAGCCATGATGTTTCCGCCACGCTCATCGCCCCAGATCAGGAATAATCGGCAGAACATGACCGCATCATTAACGAAGGATCAGATCAAAGAGGTGCTGAAGACCATCATCGATCCGAGCCAACAAAAAGACCTTGTTGCCCTTGGCTTTGTTTCGGCAATCCATATCAAAGACAGCAATGTCAGCATCATCCTAGAAGTGCCGGCGCATAAAGGGCCCGCGCTTGAGCCTCTGCGCAAGAAGGCTGAATCTTCGGTCTTGGCGATGGATGGGGTGACCAGCGCGACGGTTATTATGACCGCGCATGAATCTCAAGGCCGTCAAGAACCCGAAAATGGCGCAACTCGTCGTGATGCTGGCTCTTCCAATCCGCCCCGCGAAAAGGTGTTGGAAAGCAAGGTCAAGCGCTTCGTGGCGGTGGCGTCAGGCAAGGGCGGTGTGGGGAAATCCACAACGGCTGTAAATCTGGCGGTGGCGATGAAATTAGAAGGCTTGCGGGTCGGCCTGCTCGATGCCGATGTCTATGGCCCGTCGCAACCACGAATGCTTGGCGTCAGCGGCAAGCCGCCTGCGGTTGGCGGCGAAATGGTCGCGCCGCTTGAAAATTACGGCATCAAATTGATGTCCATGGGCTTGCTCGTGCCCGATGACACGGCGATGATTTGGCGGGGGCCGATGGTGCAATCCGCGCTGACGCAAATGCTCAACGCCGTGGCTTGGGGGGAATTGGATGTGATTGTCATTGATCTGCCGCCCGGCACCGGGGATATCCAGATCTCGCTTGCCCAGCAGGTTAATCTCGCCGGGGCGGTGATCGTGTCAACGCCGCAGGACCTCGCCCTAATTGATGCCCGCAAAGGGCTAAATATGTTCCGCAAGGTGAATGTGCCATTGCTCGGCATCATTGAAAATATGAGCCATTTTTTATGCACCGATTGTGGGGCCCGGCATGATATTTTTGGCCATGGCGGTGCCGCCGCCGAAGCTGAAAAACTAGGCGTGCCATTTTTGGGCGAAGTCCCGCTAGAAATGGCCATTCGGACAACATCTGATGATGGCACCCCGATTGTGGCCAGCCAACCAGACAGCCAGCATGCGGCGCATTACCAACAGATTGCGTCTGCTTTGTTGGACCATCTTGACACTGCCCAGCCAAAAGCCGCCCCGAAAATTGTGACGGAATGAGCGCAGACCCGCCCGGTTAAACCCGCCCGGTTAAACCCACCCGGTTAAACCCACCGGTAACTGGCTACAAGGCGCGCGGTGGGTGTGCACGATACCAGCGTTCATAGCGATACCCCGGCACATCGCCGACTGGGTCAATTTCAGCTTCTATTTGCTGAGTCCAGTCATCTGTGTTCAGCTCCGGAAATAATGCCGCATCCAGCCCCCCATCGGGGCTGATGTCAATCACCGTCAACTCTATTTCATGGCAATAATCCAGCCCCATCCGGTAAATTTCACCACCGCCAAACAGGATGATTTTTTCGCACCCCGCGTTATGCGCCGCGATCCATGCTTTGGCCGCCGTCAATGCCGCATCAAAATCATGCACAATAATGGCGCCTTCGGCCTGCCAATTTTGATCACGCGTTAACACAATACTGCCGCGGCCCGGCAATGGCCGGCCAATCGACTGCCATGTTTTGCGGCCCATAATAAGCGGGCATCCCATGGTCAATGACTTGACCCGTTTCAAATCATCCGGCAGGTGCCAAATCAACCCGGTGCCATCACCGATGACCCGGTTGGTTGCCATCGCCACAACCGCGCTCATCATCAAAGCGGGGCTTTGGTCGGCATTTAATGCTGTCATGGCGCGCTCCTACACCG
>CAJXME010000091.1 GCA_913056245.1 uncultured Alphaproteobacteria bacterium
ATCGCCACCGTCGCCCTGATCAGCTTCGTGTCGCGTATCTCCCGGGTCAAGGAAGACACCGCCATCGGCATCATGTATACCGGCATCTTCGCGCTCGGGGTGGTGGCAGTGTCTATCTTCAGACACTACATACACATCGACCTGATGCACTTCATCATGGGCGACATCCTCGGCGTCGCCGACACCGACCTTTGGGTCAGCGCCTTTGTCGCCGCCTCGGTGCTGATACTGGCGGCCAATTACCTGCTGACCGAGGTGTTTTTCGCCGCATGATCACCCTGACCGCCCTCGAAAAAAGCTTTGGCCAAAACCATGTGCTGCGCGGCGTTACGCTGCAGGTGCCCAAGGGCAGTTCGATGGTCATCATCGGCGGCTCGGGCACCGGCAAATCGGTTTTGCTAAAATGCATCCTGGGCCTTGTCACCCCAGATCGCGGCACCATCGAACTGGTTCATCACACCGAGGCAATTCGGCCCGACCAGAGCCAGGTCGCCGGCTGCTTCGACTAACCGGGCCTGCAGGGCCTCGCCTTCGGTACCTGCCTCGGCGAACTCCCCGCCAATCATCACCGCGCCATGGGTGGGATCATTGAGGCGCAGGATCAAGTTCATCAAGGTGGATTTCCCCGCCCCGCTCGGCCCCACGAGGGCGATTCTTTCGCTGGGCTTAATCTCAAGATTAATGTTGCTCAAGACCGGGTAATCGCTTCGGCTGGCATAGGAAAAAGACACGTCTCGAAAAGCAATCCCCAAAGCGCCTTGCGGCAATGGTTTCGGTTCGGCGGGATCAACAATCGTTTGTTCTTGGCTCAAGAGATCGGTGATGCGTTCAGCGGCGCCAGCGGCGCGTTGCAATTCCCCCGTCATATCCGAAAGCGCACCAACCGAAGACGCCACCAGTGCCGAATAAAACACAAAAGACGACAAATCCCCTGCCGACATCTCCCCTGATAAAAGGTCTTTCCCTCCTACCCAAAGGATGAAGGTGATAGCGGAAAACACCAGCAAAATGACAATCCCGCTCATCGTGCCGCGCAACACCAAGCGTTTGATGGAGGCGTCATGGCTGGCTTCGGCGGCGCGATTAAACCCTTTGCTGATCACCTCTTGACGCGCGAAAGCGTGGATGGTGCGGATCGCGGCAATCGCCTCTTCGGCTTCGACGGAGACATCGGCCAAACGATCTTGCGCACGCTTCGATTGCGCCCGTAAGCGGCGGCCAAGAATAATCACTGGCACCACCACCAGCGGGATCACCCCAAGGATGATCATGGTTAATTTCGGCGAGGTCAGCACCACCATCGTCACGCCGCCGATCAACACCAGCACATTCCGCATGGCCATGGATAAAGTTGACGCCACCACCGTCTGGATCAAGGTTGTATCGACGCTGATGGTCGACAGCACGTCGCCCGTGCGGGTTTGTTCAAACCAAGACGTGGATAGGCCTAGAACATGACGAAACAGGGATTTGCGAATATCCGCGATCACCCGCTCCGCGACTTTATTGATCAACACCGCCCGCAAGTAACTGCCAATCGCCAGCATCACGGTCAGGCCAAGGCAAATCAGCACCGCTTGATCCAGCAATTGGCCATCGCCTTGGCTCAGCCCGCTATCCACCAAATAACCAATGCCGCGCCCCAAGGATAAGAGCGACGCCGCCACCAGCACAATCGCCAGCAGCGCCTGCATTAACTGGGCGCGATGCGGCTTGATCCATGGCCAAAGCGATCGCAATGGCCGCAAGCGCGATAACAAGTGTTTTTTCGGCAATGGGGATGCGGTTTCCATGCCCTTACCCTAGCATAGGATATCAGCGTCACGCCATTTCAGATCGTCATTTGATCTGCGACATATTCTTCCGCAAGAAAGGCTTGCCAGCCCGCGTATAAGTTTGTATAAACCGCATTCATTGAGATCACCGTCGGCATGGTGATTATTGGAGACTGTTATGAAAAAAGACCTGCACCCAGAGTATCATACCATCACTGTTGTGATGACTGATGGCACCGAATACCAGACCCGTTCCACTTGGGGCAGTGAAGGCGATGTGCTGAAATTGGACATTGATCCTAAGTCACATCCAGCTTGGACAGGCCAGCACCGCATCCTTGATGCCGGTGGGATGGTCGCCCGCTTTAACAAGCGTTTTGCTGGGCTTGGCTCAAAATAATTCTTGTTCAAATCTTTTCATCAAGGTCGCCTCTGGCGGCCTTTTTGTTTTGCCCTCTTGAATCTCTCACACGCACCTCTTACATCAAGGTTATCAGTGACCATGATGGTGCTGATCACTCTAGGCTTCGCCATAACGGGAAGCCGCTTAACGACATTGCATTGCTTAAGGAGGATGCAACATGAACACACTTGACCTCACCCCTATTTTCCGTTCCGCCATTGGATTTGACCGCATGGCCAATATGGTCGACAGCATGATGGCTGGCGCCGAAACCCAATCCAATTGGCCCCCTTACAATATTGAAAAACATGGCGATGACGATTATCGCATCAGCATGGCGGTTGCGGGCTTCAAGGATTCCGAACTTGATGTCACCGTCCATGACCAGATGCTGATCATCCGCGGCACGCAAAGCGATCAAAGCGCTGAGCAAGCCGTCACCTATCTGCATCGCGGTATTGCAGGCCGTAATTTTGAACGCCGCTTCCAATTGGCTGATTTTATCCAAGTGCATGGCGCGTCGATTGAAAACGGTCTCTTGCATATCGAATTGCAGCGCGTGATCCCCGAAGCCATGAAGCCGCGCAAGATCAATATCTCCAGCGCCAATTATGACGCCGAGGATCAAACGATCGAAGCCGCAAAGCCAAAGGTTGTTGGCGGCAAAGCCCGTTAAGTTAGCGGCAATTCCTCAACAAAAAGGCCAGGTTTTCCCTGGCCTTTTTTCGTTCAATGCAGATCATCTTTGGGTTGAATCTTTAGGTTGAAGATTTGGCCTTAATCGCCGCTTGCGCCGCCGCCAGACGCGCCACCGGCACACGGAAAGGCGAGCAGGAGACGTAATCAAGCCCAACTTCTTCAAAGAAATCAATCGACGCGGGATCACCGCCATGTTCGCCGCAAATGCCGAGTTTGATATTCGGGCGGGTTTTGCGGCCACGTTCCGCGCCAATCGCCACCAAAGCGCCGACGCCTTCAATATCAATCGAAACGAAAGGGTCAACAGGATAGATATCAGCCTCCGCGTAATCGCGCAGGAATTGGCCCGCGTCATCGCGGCTGATCCCCAGCGAGGTTTGCGTCATATCATTGGTGCCGAAAGAGAAAAACTCAGCTTCTTCGGCGATTTGATCCGCCACCAGTGAGGCTCGCGGCAATTCGATCATCGTTCCCACCATATAGGTGAAGGTGACGCCGGTTTCAGCCTCGACGGCTTTGGCGGTGTCATCAATGATTTTGCGGCAGATTTCGACCTCGCGAGCCGTGGCGGCAAGCGGCACCATAATCTCCGCCATGATCGCATCCGCGCCTTCTTTTTGCACCACAGCGGCGGCTTCAAAAATCGCCCGCGCTTGCATCGCGCAGATTTCAGGATAGGTGATCGCCAAACGGCACCCGCGATGCCCAAGCATGGGATTGTTTTCCGCCAGTTTGAGCGAGCGTTCTTTGGCCACACGAACACTAACACCAGCCGCTTCAGCAACATCAGCCAAGTCTTCGGCGCTATGGGGCAGGAATTCATGCAAAGGCGGGTCAAGCAAGCGAATGGTCACGGGCAATCCCGCCATGATGCGGAACAATTCAGCGAAATCATCACGCTGCATAGGCAAGAGTTTGGCCAAGGCTTTCTCACGACCCGCCGTATCGGACGCCATGATCATCTCACGCATCGCGATGATCCGGTCGGTATCAAAGAACATATGCTCCGTGCGCGACAAGCCGATGCCTTCAGCGCCGAAATCACGAGCCGTCTTCGCGTCTAACGGGGTTTCCGCATTGGCGCGAATATTCATCCGCCGCGCCTCATCCGCCCAGCCGATCAACGTGCCAAAAGCGCCCGACAATTGCGGTTGGATGGTTGGCACCGCCCCAAGAAAGACTTCGCCTGTGCCGCCATCAATGGTGATGATATCGCCCGCGGCAACCGTCTGATTGCCGATATGGACTTGAGCCGCGTCATCATCAATCCGCACATCACCCGCACCGCAAACACAAGCACGCCCCATGCCGCGCGCCACCACCGCCGCGTGGCTGGTCATACCACCGCGAGCCGTCAGAATACCTGATGCGGCGTGCAGTGCATGGATATCTTCAGGGCTAGTTTCCACACGAGCCAAGATCACATTGTGACCAGCTAAGGCCATTTCCTCAGCTTTATCGGCGGTGAGCACAACTTTGCCTGACGCCGCCCCCGGCGAGGCCGGAAGCCCACGCAAAAACATGGTTTTTTCAGCAGATGGATCAAGCGCAGGATGAAGCAACTGATCCAATGATGACGCATCCACACGCAAAATCGCCTCATCGCGGGTAATCAGCCCTTCTTCAGCCATTTCCACCGCCATCCGCAACGCCGCTTCAGCCGTCCGCTTGCCGTTACGGGTTTGCAGCATATAAAGCCGACCCTGCTGGATGGTGAATTCGATATCCTGCATATCGCGATAATGCTTTTCAAGAATCGTGCGGGTTTCAGCCAATTGCTGGAAGACTTCCGGCATTTCTTCTTCCATGGACAATTCTTCATTGCCGCTTGCCATGCGCTCTTCGCGCGTCAGGTTGCGCGGCGTTCTGATGCCGGCGACCACGTCTTCGCCTTGGGCATTGACCAGAAATTCGCCATAGAACATGTTCTCGCCCGTCGACGGATTGCGCGTGAAGGCCACCCCCGTGGCGCAGTCATCGCCCATATTGCCAAAGACCATGGATTGCACATTCACCGCCGTTCCCCAAGACGCGGGGATATTATTGAGGCGGCGATAGGTGATGGCGCGTTGGTTCATCCAACTGTCAAACACCGCGCCAATTGCCCCCCATAATTGCTCACGCGGCGAGGACGGGAATGGCGCGTCGGTTTCTTCTTCAACAATGGCAAGATATTCCCCCACCAAGGCTTCGAGATCATCGCCGGTTAAATCGACATCGTCATAAATCCCGCGAGTGTCTTTCTTTTGCTCCAACGCGTCTTCAAAAAGGCCGTGATCGACGCCGAGAACCACATCGCTATACATCTGAATAAAGCGGCGATAGGAATCCCATGCAAACCGCTTATCGCCTGTTTTCGCCGCCAACCCCTTGACCACATCCATGTTTAAGCCAAGGTTAAGCACGGTATCCATCATCCCCGGCATCGACGCGCGCGAGCCTGACCGCACCGATAGCAATAACGGGTTTTCCGGATCAGCGAATTTCAGCCCAGTCTTGGTTTCAACAGCGGTGATCGCGGCATCAACCTCAGTGGCCAGTCGTTCGGGGTAACTGCGCTCATGGTCGTAATAATAGGTGCAGACTTCGGTGGAAATTGAAAACCCGGGAGGGACAGGTAAGCCAATCTGACTCATTTCAGCAAGATTAGCGCCTTTGCCACCAAGCAATTCACGCATCGTGGCGTCGCCCTCTGTTTCGCCGGAACCAAAATTATAGACCCATTTTTCCATGATCATCCCCTTGGGTTTAACCTTCAATAGCTGAGAAATCCGCCAAGACGTCCATCAACTGGCGGGGTTGACCTAACATATTCAAA
>CAJXME010000092.1 GCA_913056245.1 uncultured Alphaproteobacteria bacterium
GTCCAAACGCCCCAAGGTTTTCGTTATGATCTTATCGCGGCACTGCACCAAGCCGATCAAGACGGCATCGCCACCGATGACAGCAGCCTCCTTGAAGATGGCGGCTATCATGTGCAAACTGTGGCAGGCGATCCCATCCTTGATAAAATCACCAGCGCGGCGGATTTGACTCGTGCTGAATTCATCGCCCTCGGCATCGCCAAAGGAGAGACCACTATGTCTCAAGCGTCCAGCACTGCCCTTACGGAAACGCGCATGGCCACAGGTTTTGATGTTCATGCCTTTAACGATCAACCTGGCCCTATCAGGATTGGCGGCGTCGCGATTGATCATGATCGCGGTTTTGACGCTCATTCCGATGGTGATGTCGCGCTTCATGCCCTAACGGATGCGCTTTACGGCACGATGGCAGATGGCGATATTGGCGCGCATTTCCCGCCCTCCGATGATCAATGGAAAGGCAAAGACAGCGCTTATTTCCTGCAAGCCGCCGCTAACCAATTGGCGAAGCAAGGCGGCAGGATTACGCTTGCTGATCTGACCATCATCGCCGAAGCCCCGAAAATCACCCCCCATCGTGATGCGATCCGTCGCCGGATTGCTGACCTTCTTGATCTTGACCTTTCACGCGTTTCCGTCAAAGCCACCACCACGGAACAATTAGGATTTACTGGCCGACGTGAAGGGATTGCTGTACAGGCCGCGGTGACCATCACCCTCCCCATCAAGACCCAATAAAAAAGGAAGACAGCCATGAGCCATAGCACCAGCGATAAAATTCTCACCACCCTATCCACCCTAGGCCCCATCGGGAAATTGCCCGCCCCCGGCACGATGGGTTCGATTGTCGCGGCAGCGGTCGGGGTTTGGATTAACCTGCAATTTGGCCTTGTAACCTTGGTGATTGCCACCGTGATCGTTGTCGCCATTGGCTTTCCCATGGCCAATGCGCATTACCGCGTGACGGGACAAAAAGACGCTGGCGAGGTCATCATTGATGAAGTGGGCGGCCAATGGCTGGCCATGTTGCCGATCCCCGTGGCGCCGGCCATGACCAAAGAATACCTGATCTGGGTGGTGGTGGCATTCGCGCTATTCCGCCTGTTTGATATTTGGAAGCCTGGCCCTATCCGTCAAGCCGAACGACTCCAGCCCTATGCCACGGGCGTTATGGCCGATGATATTATCGCCGGGGCGCTTGCTGGCGCGGTGATTATGATTTCAACGCCGCTCTTTGGCATCACCGCTTATTGATCGCGAGGCCGAAATTGTCCACCGAATCCCTCGCCCAACGCATTATCACGAAAGCCGCTGATCTGGGGATTATGCTGGCAACGGCGGAATCCTGCACCGGCGGAATGATCGCCGCCGCCCTCACCGATATCGCCGGGTCTTCCGTGGCGGTTGATCGTGGCTTCATCACCTATTCGAACGCCGCCAAAACCGAGAGTTTAGACGTGCCTGCCGCTTTGATTGCTGATCACGGCGCGGTGTCTGAACCTGTGGTGCGGGCGATGGCGGAAGGCGCGGTGGCGCGAATATCAGGCATGGCGGGTATTGCCGTTTCGGTGTCCGGGGTGGCTGGTCCCGGGGGCGGCACAGCGGAAAAGCCCGTAGGGCTGGTGTGGTTTGGTCTTGCCCATCGACAGGGGGAGAGGATCACCACCCAAGCCTTTCAGATGATCTTTTCAGGCGATCGCGCGGCGGTGCGCCAGCAATCGGTCAATTTTGCCTTGGAACGGATGTCAACCGCGCTGGATGAACACTCAAACGCGATCGTATAAATCATCAGCGCGGGTTTCAAAAGCACGCACCATCTTTTTCACCGCTTCGGAAAACAAAGTCTCAACCACGGATTGAAAGAGCCGTGATTTGAATTCAAAATCGACATAAAAATCAATCTCACAGCCTTGAGGATGAGGGCGGAAGACCCATGAATTTTTGAGGTATTTGAACGGCCCATCGGCGTATTCGACCTTGATGACGCGGTTTTCCGCGTCCAAATCAACATATGAGGTGAATTTTTCCCGATAAAGCCGAAAGCCAATCATCAAATCCGCCACCATCTTTTCATCATCCGCCTGACGGATGCGAGCCGCCATGCACCATGGCAGAAATTCGGGATAGGATTTGACATCCGCCACCAAAGCATAGAGATGCTCAGGTCGATGAGGGATCACTCTTTTTTCACTATGGGTGGTCATGACAGGCCTGAAATCAACACGATCATCAGGCCATAGCATCCTGACGCGCGGCTTTCAAGACAGCGAAATCATCATCAGCGTGATAAGATGACCGCGTCAACGGCGAAGAGGACATCATCAGAAACCCTTTCGCTTCCCCCAAAGCCTTTAGCGATGCGAACTCATCGGGCGTCCAGAACCGATCCAACGGCTGATGCTTAGGCGTGGGCTGTAAATATTGACCGATGGTCATGAAATCAACATCTGCGGCGCGCATATCATCCATCACTTGGATCACATCGTCACGGCTTTCACCAAGCCCCACCATGATGCCTGATTTTGTGAAGATCATGGGATCAAGCCGCTTCACGTCGCTGAGCAGTTGCAAAGACGCAAAATAACGCGCCCCGGGACGCACCGTCGGATAAAGACGCGGCACGGTTTCGAGATTGTGATTAAAAACGTCAGGCTTCGCCGCGACCACCACTTCAACCGCGCCATCTTTACGCAGAAAGTCAGGGGTCAAAATTTCAATAGTGGTTTGCGGGGAAGCGTCACGAATGGCCAGAATCGTCTTGGCAAAATGCGCCGCGCCGCCATCATCGAGATCATCGCGATCCACCGACGTGATCACCACATGGGCAAGGCCAAGATGCGCCACCGCCTCTGCTACGCGCCGAGGTTCATCATGATCGAGCTTGTCAGGCCGCCCAGTCGCGACATTGCAAAACGCGCAAGCGCGGGTGCAGACCGAGCCAAGAATCATCATCGTGGCGTGTTTTTTCTGCCAACATTCCCCGATATTGGGGCAAGCGGCTTCTTCACAAACCGTCACCAGATGATGGTCGCGGACAATTTGCTTGGTGTCTTGATAACCTTGCGAGGTTGGCGCTTTGACTTTGAGCCAATCGGGACGTTTTGGTTGAGGTTTTAAGTCATTGCGTGCTTTTTCGGGGTGACGCGCATCACCCTTCAGGCTTTGCCCCCTGAAGACGACCTTCTCATTGATGTCCGTTTCAACACTCATCCCATGAAGTCCTTATCGATCCTTAAAAATGGATGGCTTTGTCAAAAGCATCAAGCACGGATTCATGCATCGCTTCCGATAAAGTGGGATGGGGGAAGATCGTGTGCATCAAATCTTCTTCCGTGGTCTCGAGTTTTTTGGCCACCACATAGCCTTGGATCAATTCCGTCACTTCTGGGCCAATCATATGAGCGCCCAGCAATTCACCGGTTTTCGCATCAAAGATGGTTTTGATCATGCCGTCTTCATCGCCCAGCGCAATCGCCTTGCCATTGGCCAAGAAGGGGAAGCGGCCGACTTTGATGTCGTGACCCGCGGCTATCGCGGCTTTTTCCGACAAGCCCACCGAAGCGACTTGCGGGCGGCAATAGGTGCAGCCCGGGATATCGGTTTTCTTCACCCCGTGTCCCTCGCCCAGCCCAGCGATATGTTCAGCGGCGATGATCCCTTCATGGCTGGCTTTATGGGCAAGCCATGGCGCGCCGGTCATATCGCCAATCGCATAGATTCCCGGCTCATCGGTGCGCATCGACCCATCGGTGATCACATGACCGCGATCAAGTTTAACTTTGGTTTGCTCAAGGCCAATGCCATCGGTATTGGCGGTGATGCCCACCGCAAGGATCATGCGATCAGCGGTCAAGCTCTGCGTTTTGCCTTGATGGGTGACTTCTGCCGTCACGCCTTTGCCGGCTTTCACCGCGCCAAGTTTCGCGCCGGTCATCAGCGTCAACCCGCGATTGGTGAAAGATTTCGCCGCCATCGCGGAAATTTCATCGTCTTCTGCGGGCAAAATGCGATCCATGGCTTCGATGACGGTGACCTGAACCCCCATATCCGCATAGAAAGACGCGAATTCAATACCGATCGCGCCTGACCCCACGACGATGAGCGTCTTCGGCATGGTTTTTGGTGTCATGGCATCGCGATAGGTCACGATGGTCTCGCCATTGGCTTCAATCCCCGGCAAGGCGCGCGCTCTTGCGCCTGTCGCCAAAATCACGGATTTGGCGTTGATCATATCGCCGTTATCAAGTTTGACTTGCCGTTTGCCTTTCGCCATACCGCCAAGGCTTGCGGAGGCCATAAAGACAGCGATCTTATTCTTCTTCATCAAATGGCTGATGCCTGATGATAGACGCTTGGCGACGCCGCGCGAGCGTTCCACCACAGCGTTCAAGTCAATCTCGGCTTTGCCCACGGTGATGCCAAAATCCTTAGCGTGATCAATCAGATGTTTGACTTCCGCTGACCGCAACAAGGCTTTCGTGGGGATGCAGCCCCAATTGAGGCAAATGCCGCCCAAATTTTCACGTTCGACCACCGCGGCTTTCAAGCCCAATTGGCTGGCGCGAATGGCGGCGACATATCCCCCTGGACCGCCGCCAATCACCACCACATCTACATCATGTTCTGCCATGGGTTTTCCTTTCACTGCACATGATCAGGCCAAAGCCAGAACAGGATTTTCAACAATATCCTTAAAGACTTTCATGAAACGCGCGGCGGTGGCGCCATCAATCACCCGATGATCTGAAGACAAGGTTGCTGTCATCATGGTAGCGACCGCCAATTGACCATTGCGAACCACGGCGCGCTCTTCGCCTGCACCAATCGCAAGGATGGCGGCTTGCGGCGGGTTAATCACCGCCGTGAAAGACGTGACGCCAAACATCCCTAGATTAGAGATGGTGAAACTGCCGCCGGTGTATTCTTCGGGCGCCAATTTCCCGTCATGGGCTTTCTTGGCTAGCGCGGCGACTTCCGATGAAATGGCCTCAAGCCCTTTTTCATCAGCATGGCGAATAATCGGCGTGATTAACCCGCCTTCAATCGCCACCGCCACAGAAATATCCGCATGGTGGAAGCGGCGCGTTTGCGTGCCTTCCCAAGACGCGTTGACCTCAGGAACCCGCATCAGCGCGGTCGCTGCCGCTTTGATGATCATGTCATTGACGGAAATTTTGACGCCTTCAGGCGCGTGATCATTTAAGGCTTTCCGCGCGGTTAACATTTGGCCGATATCAATGTCCATATTGACATAGAAATGCGGCGAGTCTTGCATCGATTGTTGCAGGCGATCGGCGATCACTTTGCGCATTTGCGTATGCTCAATGACGCTGGAATCGTCGCCGGTTTGCATCGGCATAACCGCTTGAGGCGTGGACGCCGTCACCGTTGAGCCGACATTCTCAAGGTCAGCCTTGATGATGCGGCCGCGCGGACCACTGCCCTTAAGGCTTGCCAAATCAATCCCGCGATCTTCTGCGATGCGCCGCGCCAAGGGGCTGGCCTTTGTCTTTGCCAGCAGCGACCTAGCGCAGCGGACGCTACGAGAATTAGCTCGCTTGGAGCACGGAGGGACGCGCGTCTTTCAAGTACAGGCAATGGAAGTACTAACGCAGGGCTTTGGCCGCGAGGACGCCCACGTGATCGGCGTTTTGCGCGGCGACTTAGCCCGCGGGATGGTCAAGCACATAGAGG
>CAJXME010000093.1 GCA_913056245.1 uncultured Alphaproteobacteria bacterium
GTGGCGGAGCCATTAATACGCCCCAGCTTTTGCAGCTTTCCGGCATTGGTCCGGGAGCTCTGCTGAAGAAATTCAACATACCCGTCATCAAAGATCAACCTCATGTGGGCCGTAACCTCATCGACCATCTTGGACTTGAAATTGTTTACGGCTCAAAAGTTCCGACGCTAAACCAGGTCCTGCGCCCCTGGTGGGGAAAAGCTCTGGTCGGGTTGCAGTTTCTGCTTTTCCGTAAAGGCCCCCTGACCATGAGTCTTAATCAGGGCGGGGGGTTCGTCTGGCTGGGCGAGAAATCAGGGCCACCTGATCTCCAGCTTTATTTCATGCCAATGAGCTATACCCGTGCGCCGACAGGCACAAGGCCCCTTATGAACCCTGACCCCTTCCCCGCCTACAAGATCGGGTTTAACCCTTGCAAGCCCGAAAGCCGGGGATATCTTGAGATCCGGTCTCCTGATCCGATGGAAGCTCCACGCATGCACCCCAACTATCTTTCCGTTGAAAAGGATTGCCAGCTGATGATCGCCGGCACACGCCTTATCCAGCATATAGCCAGCATGCCCGCCCTTGCCGGCATCACGGATAAGGAAGTTTTACCGGACGCGCCAATGAAAACCGATGATGAAATCCTTGATTTTACTCGTGAACACAGCTGGACGGTATTTCATCAATGCGGCACCTGCAGGATGGGCAAGGACGCAAAATCATCAGTCGTCGATGAAAAGCTGAAGGTCCATGGCATTCAAAATCTCAGGATTGCCGATGCTTCGATTTTCCCGACAATTCCATCAGGAAACACCAACGCACCTGCTATTATGGTAGGTGAGAAAGCCGCCAGCATCATCCAAGGCGAGAACTAGAAAGAACACGGCACATGAAACTTAAATCCATTGAAACATTCTGCAATATGCATGTCGGCTTTGTCCGCGTAACCTCAGAAGACGGCGACCAAGGCTGGGGGCAGGTTTCAACCTATCACAGCGACATTACCTGCCAGATCCTGCATCGTCAGGTTGCCCCTTGGGTTTTTGGCAAAGACACAACTGACCTTGATGATCTTCTTGACCTGGTTGCGGAACGTGAACATAAATTTCCTGGATCCTACCTCAGGCGCGCCATGGCTGGGCTTGATACGGCGATCTGGGATTTGCGCGGCAAGCTTGCTGGCAAACCGGTGGTGAACCTTCTTGGTGGAACGCCTGGCCCCATCCGCGCCTATGCAAGTTCAATGAAACGAGACATCACCCCTATGGAAGAGGCCGACAGGCTCAAAGCTCTCAGGGATAAATTCGGATTTGACGCCTTTAAGATGCGTGCCGGTGCTGAAGTCGGGCGCAATCAGGATGAATGGCCTGGCCGAACCGAAGAAATCATACCAACCATGCGCCGAGAGCTTGGGGATAATGTTGACCTTCTTATCGACGCCAACAGCTGCTTCAGCCCTGACCGTGCGATCGAAATCGGCCGTATTCTTGAAGATCATGGCTTCTGCCATTATGAGGAACCCTGCCCCTATTGGGAGCTGGAGCAAACTAAACACGTCACCGACACACTTGATATTGACGTCACAGGAGGCGAGCAGGATTGTGACCTGCCAACATGGAAGAGGATGATTGATATGCGGGCGGTGGATATCGTTCAGCCAGATATCCTTTATCTCGGTGGCATCAGCAGAACATTGCGCGTCTGCCGGATGGCTGAAGAGGCAGGATTGCCCGTAACACCGCATTGCGCCAATCTCTCCCTTGTGACCCTGTTCACCATGCATCTCCTGCGGGCCATACCCAATGCGGGTAAATACCTTGAATTTGCCATTGAAGGTCCTGATTATTATCCTTGGCAGGAAGGACTTTTTGTTGAAACTCCATACCGAATTGAAAATGGTCATGCTACACTATCGGATAAGCCAGGATGGGGAATTGAGATTAACCCGGAATGGCTGGCCCGTTCCAGCTATCAGCGCAGCGAGATTTAGCCGATCCGCTGTTCAAGATAGTTTCAGGTAACCATATCAATTTCGGAGGAAAATTATGTCAACTGCGCTGCACTGGGATGATCTCGTCCCAATGGTTGAGAACAAGCAGATTGATACAGTGCTGGCCTGTATTGTGGATATGCAGGGCCGCCTGCTCGGAAAGCGGTTTCATGCCCGGCATTTCATCGACTCCGCCTGGCAGGAAACACATTGCTGCAACTACCTGCTCGCAACCGACCTTGAAATGGCAACACCAGATGGATATCAAGCAACGTCATGGGAAAAAGGATATGGCGATTATATCATGCAGCCTGACCTTAAATCCCTGCGTCTTGTTCCATGGCTTGAAGGAACGGTGATGGTTCTTTGTGATGTTCTTGATCACCACACCCATGACCGTGTCCCGCATTCCCCGCGAGCTGTTCTTCAGACGCAAGTCGAACGCCTTCGTGAAATGGGCTATGAGGCCATGATGGCCACCGAACTTGAATTCTTCCTCTTCGAGAAAAGCTTTGATGAGATCCGCAAAGAGGGGTACCGCAATCTTGAACCGATCTCAGGATATAATGAAGACTATCATATTCTGCAGACCACCAAGGAAGAGCATATTCTGCGACCGGTGCGCAACCATCTTTATGCGGCTGGCATACCGATTGAAAATTCAAAAGGTGAAGCCGAAGCCGGGCAGGAAGAGATTAACATAAAATACGCCGAAGCCATGTTGACCGCAGATTATCACACCATCGCCAAGCATGCGATCAAGGAAATCGCCTGGCAACACGGTCACGCTGCAAGTTTCCTCGCTAAATGGGATCACAACCGTGTTGGCTCATCGAGCCATATTCATCAGTCCTTGTGGAAAGATGGCAATAACGCTTTTTATGATTCATCGGATGAACTCGGCATGTCTTCCCTGATGAAAAGTTACATGGCCGGATTGCTTAAATATGCGGCCGACAGCACCTACTTCCTTGCCCCCTATATCAACAGCTACAAAAGATTTATGAAGGGCACGTTTGCGCCAACACGAACCATCTGGTCCGTTGACAACAGGACCGCTGGCTTCCGCCTCTGTGGTGAAGGTTCGAAATCTATTCGCGTCGAATGCCGGATCGGGGGATCAGATCTTAATCCCTACCTTGCCCTGGCAGCCCAGATCGCGGCTGGCATTGCCGGCATTGAGGAAGGGCTTGAGCTTCAGCCCCCTGCGAAAGGTGATGTATACAAAGGCCGTTCCGGGAGCATCCCGCAAACCCTCACCGATGCCCGGGATAAAATGATACGCTCCAAAATGCTGCGCGCCGCAATGGGAGACTGGGTGGTTGATCATTATGCTCGTTGCGCTGAGTGGGAAATCGAAGAATTCAACCGTATTGTGACCGATTGGGAAGTTGCCCGCGGTTTTGAAAAAGCATGATTTTAATTTGGGTGATCCTATGACACAAACTCTGACATGCCTCTCCCCTATTGATGGCTCCATCTTTGCCACGCGAGAGACCTTCTCCCTTTATACCGCCCGCAATATGATCTCCTCACTTCGTCAGGCGCAATCAGCCTGGGCGGCAAGACCACTTGAAGAACGGATCGCCCTCGTTGAGGCGGGTGTCGCCGCACTCGGCGCTATGAACGACGAAATCGTGGTCGAACTTGCCCATATGATGGGGCGGCCTGTGCGCTATGGTGGAGAGTTTCGCGGCGTTGATGAAAGAACAAGCTATATGGCAAAAATTGCCCGCGAGTCTCTTGCTGATATCAAGGTTGGCGAAGATGAGAATTTCAAACGCTATATCAGGCGCATCCCCCACGGCGTTGTGTTTGTCGTTGCCCCTTGGAACTACCCCTTTATGACCGCCATCAACACAATTGCGCCAGCCCTGATCGCTGGCAACACGGTGGCGCTGAAGCATTCCACCCAAACCCTGCTGGCAGGCGAACGCCTTGCTGATGCGTTTCATCAAGCCGGTGTGCCGGAAAATGTTTTCGCCAATTTCTATCTTGATCATGATACGACGCTGAGCCTGATCGAAGAGCGGGCCTTCAATTTCATTAATTTTACGGGGTCTGTCTCTGCTGGTCGGGCAATGGAGAAGGCTGCCGCCGGGACTTTCATCGGTGTTGGCACCGAACTCGGCGGTAAGGATCCCGGATATGTCATGGAAGACGCGGATATCGATGCCGCGGTCGACACGCTCATGGATGGGGCCATGTACAATTCAGGTCAATGCTGTTGCGGCATTGAGCGCATCTATGTCCATGAAAACGTCTATGATGCTTTTCTTGAAAAGGCCATTGCGTGGGTAAATTCCCTCAAGCTTGGCAATCCTCTGGCCCCTGAAACCACGCTCGGGCCCATGGCTCACCCTCGCTTTGCTGAAACCGTCCGGCAACAAATCCGTGATGCCATCGCTCAAGGGGCAACGTCACATATCAAGACCTTCCCTGAAGATGATGGCGGCACATATCTCTCACCACAGATCCTGACCGAAGTGACCCATTCGATGGATGTCATGCGTGAAGAAAGCTTTGGCCCTGTTGTCGGGATTATGAAGGTGAAGAACGATGCCGAAGCGGTGAGCCTGATGAACGATTGCGCCTATGGGTTGACGGCAAGCCTCTGGACCGCTGATCTGAGCCGTGCTGAACGTATCGGCAACGAGCTTGAAACGGGAACTGTTTTCATGAATAGAGCCGATTACCTTGACCCCGGACTTTGCTGGACGGGGTGCAAGGATACTGGTCGTGGTGGTGGTCTTTCCGTCATTGGCTACCAGAATCTGACCCGTCCAAAATCTTTCCATCTTAAAAAGAGGATAACATGAGTATTTCTGCCAACTGGTCGTATCCAACCGCCATCCGTTTTGGGGCTGGCCGTATCGCAGAACTTCCCGAAGCTTGCGCGCAGGCTGGAATCAAGAAGCCTCTTCTGGTAACCGACCGCGGCCTTGCAAGGGTGGAGATCACTCAAAAGGCGCTCGATATTCTTGATGCCGCAGGACTTGGCCGGGCGATCTTTGCCGATGTGGACCCAAATCCTGATGAAACCAACCTCGAAAACGGGATCAAGGTTTTTCGAGATGGCGGACATGATGGGGTCATTGCTTTTGGCGGTGGATCTGGGCTGGATCTCGGCAAGATGGTTGCCTTCATGTGCGGACAGACACGTCCGGTATGGGATTTTGAAGATATTGGCGACTGGTGGACTCGTGCCGATTCAGATGCAATCAAGCCAATTATTGCGGTGCCGACGACGGCGGGAACAGGCTCAGAAGTCGGGCGTGCCAGCGTTATCACCAATTCCCAGACGCATGTGAAGAAAATCATCTTTCACCCCAAGGTTCTGCCCACGGTGGTGATTGCTGATCCGGAACTTACCGTCAGCATGCCAAAATTCATCACCGCCGGAACAGGCTTGGATGCGTTTGCCCATTGTGTTGAAGCCTTTTCAAGCCCGCATTACCATCCGATGTCCCAGGGCATCGCGCTTGAAGGAATGCGCCTCGTTATAGAAAACCTGCCTATTGTCTATGAAGATGGCAGCAATATTGAAGCCCGGTCTAATATGATGAGCGCGGCAATGATGGGCGCAACAGCCTTTCAAAAAGGTCTTGGGGCAATTCACGCATTGTCGCATCCAATTGGGGCGATTTATCATACCCACCATGGCACCACAAATGCTGTTG
>CAJXME010000094.1 GCA_913056245.1 uncultured Alphaproteobacteria bacterium
TTCCAAAAATGGAGGCCTCACCGAAGGGCTGGCCATTGCCAAAATCGCTGAGCAGAATGGTGTTCGTATTATGATGAACAGCATGATCGAACTTGGCATTACTCAAGCCGCTGCCTTGCATCTGGGTTGTGTGTCGCCGAATGTTGTTGATTTTGGGCATGCTTTTATGTCTGTCCAACGCACCACCGATGACATCACTGATTTTGCGGATTGGAAAACGCAAGGCACTGTTACGTTATCGGATAAACCGGGGCTCGGTATTGCGATCAGCCGCGATAAAATTGATCAATATTGCCTTGCTCGATGGGAGGTTTAAGATGCCAGAAAAAAGCAATCGCCTCATTGGAATTCTAAAGGTTCTGCATAGGCAATATAAAATTATGACCTCCAACACCTATGGCCTGATCGGCTTTTGGGTGGTCGCCTTCTTTTTCACGGTGGCTTTGTTTGCTCCGGTTATCGCACCTTATCCGATTTGGGAAATGCAGTTTGATGCGGAAACAGGGCAATTGGCCATGTTGCAATCGCCATCCTTGCAATTTCCTTTAGGCACAACGCATCTTGGCTATGATCTCTTCTCGCAGATTGTGATGGCGACGCGAACAACCGTGATGATTGGCCTAATCTCAGGTTTTATCTCGATCATGATCGGCGCCAATATTGGTTTGATCGCGGGCTATTATGGCGGGATCATCGATGAATTTTTAATGCGCTGCACCGATGTGCTTTATGGCATGCCGTTTTTGCCCTTTGTCATTATTTTAATCTCGCTCTTTGGCCGAAAGATTGAATTCGTCATTCTGGCCATTGCCTTGATTGTGTGGCGAACGTCCGCGCGGGTGATCCGAGCGCAAACCATTTCGATCAAACAACGCCAATTTGTCACCGCTGCCCGAGCGCGTGGGTGCAGCAATTTGCGGATCATCTATCGTCATATTTTGCCGAATGTCTTGCCTCTCTTGTTGCTTTACACATCCTTTAATATCGCATGGTCGATTGTCACCGAAGCCAGCGCTAGTTTTCTAGGCTTTGGGGATGGCGATACGATCAGCTGGGGCGGAATGCTTTATGAATTGTGGTTATCTGGAAAAACACGGGTGGCGTGGTGGTGGTTCTTGCCGCCTGCGGTTTGTATTGTGGCCTTAGTGACGTCTCTGGTTTTCATTAGCCGCGCTTATGAAGAATACGCCAATCCACGCTTGCGGGAGACCCGTTAATCATGTTGCTTGATGTCAAAAATTTGGGTGTTCGATACCGGATGGATGGTCAAGATATCCACGCCGTCAACAGATTATCCTTCCAATTAGAGGAAGATGAAATTTTCGGCGTGGTGGGGGAGAGCGGCTGCGGTAAATCAAGCCTGATCAAAGCCTTGCTTCGGTTGGTCGCGCGAAACGGTTCTGTGACGGCGGATTCGGTAAATTTCCAAGGGCAAGAACTTTTAGAAATGCCGATGGATCAATTCCGCAAAGATATCCTTTGGCAAAAAATAGCGCTTGTGCCGCAAAGCGCGATGAACTCCCTTAATCCAGTCTATAAAGTGGGGCCGCAAATCGTTGAAGCGATCATCACCCATAAAAAAATGTCCGAACGTCGGGCGCGGGAAAGGGTGCATGACCTATTTGAAAGCGTGGGTTTGCAAAAGGAATTGTTTGACAGTTACCCCCATCAGTTTTCAGGGGGGATGCGGCAACGGGCTATGATCGCCATGGCGCTCGCCCTAGACCCAAAACTGATCATTATGGATGAACCCACAACAGGTTTGGATGTTTTGGTTCAAGACAAAATCTTAAAGACCTTGCGCCGCATCAAAGAAGATACAAAATGTTCGATGATGATCATTTCCCACGACATTGCGATCATGTCAGAAATCGCCACAAAAATTGGGGTGATGTATGGGGGAGGGTTTGTAGAAATTGCACCCACCCATGATCTCTTTAAGGACCCGTCGCATCCTTATACGATGGGGCTGACCAACGCGTTTCCGTCGATACGTGAATTGGGCAAAGAATTGATCTCGATTCCAGGGTCGCCACCGGTGATGATGCGCGAAGAAAACAAATGCTGGTTCGAGCCGAGATGCCCATTTGCGACGGATCAATGCCGCCAGTCCTTCCCCGAGGCAACCAAGACAGGGGATCATCATATTGTGAGTTGTTTGCGGTCAGCAGATCGGCAAAAATTGGCAAAGAAAGCCAAGGAAAAAGCGACATGGACATCCTAAGCCTGAATAATATATCGCAGGAATTTTTCTTGCCGAGGAAACTGACGGATATCGTCACCAATCGCCCAGCGCGTAGCATCCGCGCGGTGCAATCGATGAATTTGGCGATTCATGAAAATGAAATTTTAGGCATTGCAGGGGAATCAGGTTGCGGGAAATCCACCACCTGTATGATCGCCGCCGGTCTTTTGGCGCCAACCGATGGGGATGTTTTGCACCGCGGCCAAGCCTTGACCGCCATGGATGAGCAAACCAAAAAAACATTTCGTCGGTCGGTTCAGATTATCTTTCAAGACCCTTATGAATCGCTCAATCCACGATTTGAAATTGGCGATACGGTGGCGGAAGGGCCACGGGCGATGAACCTATGGCCTGAAGAGGTTATTCAAGAAAAGGTGCGATCCATTCTTGCAGCGGTTGGTCTTGATCCTGATCGTTTTATAAAACGTTATCCTCATGAATTGAGCGGGGGTGAGCGTCAGCGCGTGGGCATTGCCGCGGCGTTGGTAATGGAGCCGGATATTGTCTTTGCTGATGAGCCGTTATCGATGTTGGATGTGTCGATCCGCGCTGATATTTTAACGCTGATTAAAACCTTGGCCGCGGAACGTAAATTTTCTTGTGTTTATGTCTCCCACGACTTGTCGATCCTCGGGAATGTAGCGGATCGGATCATGATTATGTATCTTGGCCAAGCGGTTGAAATTGGCTCAGCCCATGACGTTTTGACCAATCCGAAGCATCCCTATACAAAAGCGCTTATTTCTGCGGTGCCTATTCCAGACCCAACAATTGATCGAGGCGTGCCTAAAATTATTGGTGATTTATCGATGCCGGTGAACGCTCATAAAGGCTGTCAATTTGCCCCAAGATGCCCCTATGCCCAAGACACGTGCTGGCAAGAATTCAAATCTTTGAGTGGGGTCACGGGTTTGCACGAATCCGCTTGCTTGCGCGAAGATGCGCCTGATGTCCTGAATGAGGTTGTCGATGCAAACTGAGGCTGATTACACCATTATTGGCGGTGGAATTGTTGGCCTTTCGGTGGCGCATGGGCTGTTGTCGCGGGGGCATTCGGTCATTTGCATTGATGGCACGGATGCTGATTTTCGCGCGTCTAGGGGAAACTTTGGCCTCGTTTGGGTGCAAGGCAAAGGGTTTTCAGCCCCCCATTACGCGGCTTGGTCGCAACGCGCTGTGCGTGAATACCCGAAATTCGTTGCGGGCCTGACCGATGAAACGGGGATTAAAATCAGCCTTCAGCAAACCGGCGGTTATGAATATTTCACCGATACGGAATCCTTAAAATCTCGGGTCAAGCAATTCGAGACGCTGAAAAAAGCCTTGGGCGGCGATTACCCTTACGAAATTCTATCGGCAGAAGACATCCGAAAGGCCGAACCGATGGTGGGGGGCGATGCCGTTGGCGCCAGTTATTACCCCCATGATGGCCATGTTAATCCGCTTCAATTGCTCAAAGCGCTGGCCGAATCCTGTCAAAAAAAGGGGTTGAGTCACTATCTTGGCGAGCGGCTGTCTGATGTTCGCCATAGCGGCAACGCCTTTTCTTTAACCACCGAAAAGGGGCTGACGGTTTCGTCGGAAAAGGTTGTGTTATGCGCAGGGCTGGGCGCAAAAGTGTTGGGGCCGATGTTTGGCTTCAAAGGCTTGGTGCGACCACAACGGGGGCAAGTCTTGGTCACGGAAAAATTGCCGCCGGTATTGAACAGACCATCTGTCACCATCCGGCAAGTCAATGAAGGCGCGATACAAATTGGCGATTCCAAAGAAGAAGTGGGGTTCAACGACCAAGAAACCCAATCGCAAATGGCACGCATCGCCAGCAACGCGATAAAGGTCATGCCGAAACTTGGGCAATTGCGCCTGGTGCGGTCATGGGGCGCGTTGCGGGTGATGTCGCCCGATGGTTTGCCGATCTATCAAGAATCGAAACAAATGCCCGGGGCTTTTTTGGTGACTTGCCATAGCGGCATCACCTTGGCCGCCACCCATTCCCATAATTTAAGCCGCTGGCTGGTGGGCGCGAAAGATGCTCCAGACTTAAGTGGTTTCAGTGAGGATCGTTTCAATGACTGACTCGTTCCTTTATTTTGAGGGCAAGAAAATCCCCTTCACCCAAGGCATGAGCGTCGCCGCCGCTTTGTTGCGGGCGGGTGAGGTTGTTTTTCGAGAAACGCAAGTCGGGAAAAAACCGCGTGGGCCTTTTTGCATGATGGGGGCTTGTTTCGATTGTCTTCTGGTGATCGATGGCCGCCCCAATCGCCAAGGCTGTATGACGCCAGCACAAAAGGGAATGAAGGTCAGCCGTCAATCCTCAGAAACTTTATTGGGGGATGGATAAATGCGAGTGGCTGTGATCGGCGCTGGCCCGGCTGGCATGATGGCCGCGATGCGTCTGGCGGAAAAAAAGATCGACACCACCTTGTTTGATGAACAACCATCGGCAGGGGGGCAAATCTATCGGCATGTCGCCAATCTTAGCCAAGGTGAAGCGCAACAATTGGGCGAGGATTACGCGATTGGCGCAACGCTGGTGAAGCGGTTTCAATCCTTGGCGAAAGGCCCATCGTTGACGCCTATCCACGGCGCGACTGTTTGGTCTGTCTCTGAAGACCGAAATGTCGCTTGGTCGGTGGATGGCAAGAGTTTCAGCCAAGCCTTTGACGCGATTATCTTGGCGACCGGCGCGTTGGAGCGGGCGATGCCTCTGCCGGGTTGGACCAATCCCGGGGTGATGACCGCTGGCGCCGCGCAAATTCTGATGAAGACCGCAGGTTACGCGCCTCAAAATGCCGTGCTGATCGGCTCAGGGCCATTGCTCTATCTGGTGGCGACGCAAATGTTGACCATGGGCAAGCCGCCGATCGCGCTTTTGGAAACACAATCGGTGATGGATTATGGCCGCGCCGCCTTAAAACTAAGGCCAAGCCCCGTTGTGCTGTCTTATATGCTCAAAGGCTTGCGGATGCTGCGTCAACTCTCGCAAGCGGGGGTGGCGCGGCATAAATCGGTGTCGGACGTTAAAATCAGTAGCGTCAATGACAAGGCCATGATTACGTTTTCGCAAAAAGGCCAAGAGCATCAGATCGAGGCAGAAACAGTTTTGCTCCATGCCGGCGTTCAGCCCAATATTCAATTATCGCAATCTTTGGGGCTGGCGCATCAATGGAATGGGGATAATCAATGCTGGGAGCCTGAGATCGATGCTATGGGACGCACCAGCAAGGCGCATATTTATATCGCCGGGGATGGTGGCGGTATTTTAGGGGCGGATGCCGCGAAACGCTCAGGGCAATTGGCAGCAATGGCGGTGATGGCTGACCTCGATGTCCCAGTCG
>CAJXME010000095.1 GCA_913056245.1 uncultured Alphaproteobacteria bacterium
GTCCTCTTTACCGGAAATCAGTTTGTTTTTTTGTGAAAGATATTTTCCCAATTTCATGCCCAAGTCGGGATGAAGCCAGCGAAAAAGGTGTTTGGACAGGGGGTGGGTAAAGAGTTTTTTCATCCGTTTGTAACCTTTATCCCCGGGTCCAAGGCCATCGCCATGACCAATAAAAAACCGGGTTTTTCCCACGATCAAAACAAGGGGTTGGTGGTGAACGGTGATACCCAGTTCGGTTTGAAAATAGTCGCGCATCCAAAGGTCGTGGTTGCCCACAAAAAAAGTGATAGGAATGCCGGTATCGGAAATTTCCATGACTTCAAACCGCCAGCCATGTTTGGCGGCGAGGCGCTGATACATATTGAAAAGTTCGGCGGCGAATAACGCAGCTTCTTCTCCGCCTGTGCCGGCACGCACTTCGAAAATGGCATTGCGCTGGTCGTCTTTATCTTTTGGCAGCAGCAACAATTGCAGGGCGCTTTCGGCCTCTGGCAGAGCATCGGTGATGCTGTCGATTTCTTCTTCCGCCATGGCAATGATCTCGGCATCGCCTTCGGCTTCAGCGATCATCTGTTTGGCGGCTTCCAGATCAGCGGCCATGGTTTTAACCGCCAAGGCTTGTTCCGCCACAGGGCGCAAATCCGATAACTCCCGCGACAGTTTGGTTAATTCATCGGGGGAAAGATTGGCCGATTGCGCCAATTGATTTTCAATATCCTGACGGCGGGTCAAGACCCGCTCAAGGTTGTCGTAGAGACTCATGACTGATCCTGAAAAAGAGTCGAAAGATGATCAACGGCCGCATCAAGGCCAAGGTTTGTCTGACTGCCGTCTTGCATATCGCGCAAGACCAGCGCTTTTTGTGCCGCTTCATCGGCGCCAAAAATGCCAACATAACGAGCGCCCAATTTATCCGCCCGTTTTAATTGCTTGCCAAGATTGCCGCTGAACGGCATCTCAACCCGAATGCCGCGTTGCCGCAATTGATTGGCCAGCGCGAAGAGTTGCGTTTCCGTGGACATTTGCCCTTCAGCATCAGGCAAAGCGATCAACACCAACGGCGCGTCTAAGCGCGGCGCTTGGCCAGAGAGCAACGCCAAGCGTTCCACCCCAGCGGCCCAGCCCACGCCCGCCACATTAGGGCCGCCCAGCGTTTCCGCCAAGCCGTCATACCGCCCGCCACCTAAGACCGTGCCTTGCGCGCCCAAATCGCTGGTGATGAATTCAAAGGCCGTGTGGCAATAATAATCCAGCCCCCGCACCAATTTCGGGTCACGTTCAAAAGCCACGCCCGCGGCGGCCAATTGTTCCATCACCCGTTCGATATGGGCGGTCGAGGCTTCGTTGAGATAATCCCCCAGCAACGGCGCATCGGCAATCAGCGCACGATCGCCTTCATCTTTGCTGTCAAGGATACGCAAGGGGTTGGTGTCCAATCGCCTCTGGCTGTCTTCGGACAATTGATCTTTAACGCCTGAAAGAAACGCCACCAGCGCCGATCGATACGCCGCTCGGCATTCCGCATCGCCGAGCGAATTGAGATGCAAACGGCATGACGCCAAAACCCCCAATTGATCGAGCATCATCGCGCCAAGGGCAATGACTTCAGCATCCGCCATGGGCGAGGTGGGGCCCAGCAATTCAACGCCAACTTGATGGAATTGCCGCATCCGCCCTTTTTGAGGGCGTTCATAACGAAACATCGGGCCTTGGTAATAAAACTTCTGCGGCAAGGTTTGGGTGAGACCAGCGGAAATCAATGCCCGCACCACGCCAGCCGTGCCTTCGGGGCGAAGCGTCAACCCTTCCCCCCCACGATCGGTGAAGGAATAGGTTTCTTTGGTCACCACATCGCTCGATTCGCCTAACGGGCGGGCGAAGACATCGGTGAACTCAAAGATTGGTGTGGCCATTTCTTCAAAGCCAAAAACCCCGGCGCAAGATTTGGCCGTATCGATCACATGACGATGACCGGCCATGTCTTCCGGCATCAGATCAGCGGTGCCGCGCGGGGATTGCAATTTACTCATAACGATTTTCACCTTTGCTTCTTGGTGACCTTTATATAGAGAGACCTTTTGATGTGGCTTCGGATAATTCAGTGGCTTCGGTTGCTTCGGCGGCGCGCGCCGCTTTGATCGCGGCGGCACGTTCTTCGACAAGCGCGACCACATGATGGACAATATCGCCATCTTTTAGCCGATGATCCGCAAGGCCAGAAAGATAAATCTGATGCGTATCTTTGCCGCCACCCGTCAAGCCAATATCGGTTTCCCGCGCTTCACCTGGCCCGTTGACCACACAGCCGATGATCGACACGGTGATCGGCTCATCAATATGCTCAAGTTTTTCTTCGATGATCCGAACGGTCTCAATCACGTCAAATTGCTGGCGCGCGCAAGACGGACAAGAAATCACGGACACACCGCGATGGCGCAAACCAAGCGCTTTCAGCATTTCAAAACCAACGCGAACCTCTTCGGCAGGGTCAGCCGATAGCGACACCCGGATCGTATCGCCAATCCCTGCCCAAAGTAGGTTGCCCAGCCCAATCGATGATTTCACCGTGCCGGTGCGCAAACCGCCCGCTTCGGTGATGCCGATATGGAGCGGACAATCAATCGCATCCGCGAGGCCATAATATGCCGCCACCGCTAGAAAGACATCGGAGGCTTTGACGGAAATTTTGAATTCATGAAAATCATGATCCTGCAAAATCTTGGCGTGGTTGAGCGCGGATTCCACCAAAGCTTCGGGGCAAGGCTCACCATATTTTTCCAGCAAATCGCGTTCCAATGATCCGGCATTGACGCCAATACGGATAGAGCAGCCATGATCACGCGCCGCGCTCACCACATCACGCACCCGATCCGCCGCGCCAATATTGCCGGGGTTGATCCGCAAACACGCCGCCCCTGCCTTAGCCGCTTCAATGGCACGCTTATAATGGAAATGAATATCGGCGACGATCGGCACCGGCGATTGCGCGGTAATCTCCGCCAAAGCCGCGGTGCTGGCTTCATCAGGGCAAGCCACGCGAACGATATCCGCGCCTGCTTTCGCCGCCGCATTAATCTGCGCCATGGTGGCGGCCACATCGCTGGTTAAAGTGTTGGTCATCGTCTGCACCGATATTGGCGCATCACCACCAACCGCCACAGACCCCACCATGATCTGCCTTGTTTTGCGGCGATCAATATCGCGATAGGGTCTTACGCTCATGTCAGGCTCCGGTGACCAGTCATCCTATGTTGAAACATTTGTTTGATACCGTATCGTCGAAATTTCAGCAATCACATTCGGTGACCGCATTGATCGATATAGGGTGATGGAAGAAAATTTCAGCCGCTAATAACGCTGGCTGATGATGGTATGATCAAGCGGCAATTCGCTCAAAGTCTCGCCCCAACCGCCAAGGGTGACGGCATCCGAAAGACCGAGTTTAATTTCAATGCCGCCGGCATTCCCTGTGGTCAGAAACAAATCTTCGCCGCCGGGGACAATATAGGTTTCGCCTTTACGCATCAGCCGCTGGGAAACAACACTGCCATCGGCGCGGGTGACTTCCACCCAACTGTTGGCGGTGGCAAGAACCGTGATTTCTTTTTCCGGAATGCGATTGGTGGCAATCGCGGCGGTGACGCTGTTATCGCCGTCACTCAAAATAGGCGTTGCAACACTGGCGGTTTCCGTCACGGTAGTTTCCACCCCACCCGCATCCACCTTGGGCAGATCATCGGTGGCGACAGGGATTGCCGCAGGGGTTGCCGTTGGCGCGGCCGCGCTTGCGACATCCACCGCGGTGTCTTGCGTTTCCGAAACAGGAAGCGTTGACGTTTCTGGCAACACTTCCGTAACAGTTGGTTGAGCATCGGCTATAACCGTCTCATTGCCCGTTTCAACATTAGGGGTGAGCACATCTTCATTAACATTTTCACCGGTCACACCCGCCGCTGTATCAATTTCGATATTGGCCACGGTATCAAATTGCACTTCAGGCGCTTGATCCGCCGTAGTGCCAATTGCCGGATCAGACGGCGATGTTGTCATCGCGTACCAGCCGCCATAAAACACCACCCCCGCCACCAACGCGGCCAAGGCCGTGCGACCAGCGGTGGATTTCTGCTGGAATTTCTGATTGATGAACTCGTATTGAGGGCGGCTTTCTTGTGCGGACAGGCTTGTTTTTAATTCCGCGCAAAGCAAAGCCGCATCCAATTTCAAGAAATTAGCATAAGTACGAACATAGCCAATCACATAGGCCATGGTTGGCAACTCATCCGCATTACCGATTTCGATATTTTTCAAATAGCGTTCAGCAATGCGCAATTGCGCTGAAATTTCCTGACGCGTTAACCCTTGCTCGCGGCGTTCGGTTTGAAGAATTTTACCAATCTTCTTCAGCACTGTCTCGCTCGACACATCTTCGCTTGAGGGGGGCTGATCATCAGGGGTAAATGAGATGTTATGGCGCGTAAAACCCTGTTGCCGAATCTCATCCTGCTGAGTCGCGCCTTCATTCTTCAGCGGATCACCGCTGGTCTGATTTGCCGTTGTCTGAACCATAAACGCTATAATATGAACAACTTATAATTGTTTATGATGAATTTTTGGGCATCTCGCAAGCGCGAAATCTTAATCCGGCGTTAACCCACTAAATCTTGTGGCTGGTCTCAAAAAATCAACTATATGTGCGATTGCTAATATATTACTCGCCGTCCAAACCGAAAGCGGTGTGCAAGCTTCGCACGGCCAATTCGGTGTAGTCGCGGCTGATCAACACGCTGATTTTAATCTCTGATGTTGAGATCACTTCAATGTTAATGCCCTTTTCCGCAAGGGTCGTAAACATCGTTTTGGCGATCCCCGGCTGGCTCCGCATCGCCATGCCGACCACTGATACTTTGCAGACATTTTCAGCGGTGAGAATATTGTCCAAGCCGATTTCAGATTTCAGATCATCAAGCACCGATTTGGCGCGATTGAGTTCTGACCCCGCCACGGAGAAGGTGATGTCCGTCTTGCCTTCTGTGCTGGCCGCTGTTTGAACGATCATATCGACATTGACGTTGTGATCAGCAAGATTGCTGAAAATCGTTGCCGCCACGCCGGGTTTATCGTCAAGTCCCGCGAGGGTAATCTTTGCTTCATCGGCGCTATAGGCAATGCCACTGACTGAATTTTTTTCCATGATTTCTTCCTCATTTACGACCATCGTTCCCGGCAGGTCTTCAAAACTGGATAGCACTTGCAGCGCCACCCCATGCCGCATGGCCATGGCCACAGACCGTGTTTGCAAGACCTTTGCCCCGCCCGATGCCATTTCCAGCATTTCTTCAAAAGTAATCCGATCAAGTTTTTGCGCTTTTGGCACAATGCGCGGATCGGTGGTATAGACGCCATCGACATCGGTATAGATATCACAGCGGTCTGCCTTTAACGCCGCCGCCAAGGCCACCGCCGATGTGTCGGAGCCGCCGCGCCCCAGTGTGGTGATACGATTATCATCCGCCACGCCTTGGAAACCAGCCATCACCGCCA
>CAJXME010000096.1 GCA_913056245.1 uncultured Alphaproteobacteria bacterium
AAAGTCAGCGGCGCTCAAGAAAATTCATATCGGCAAAGGAGAATCCGATGCTTGAGGTTGAGGGCGTGACGAAACGGTTTGGAGGCTTGGTTGCGGTATCATCCGTTAATCTTGAAGTAGAACGCGGTGAAATCGTTTCCTTAATTGGCCCTAACGGCGCGGGAAAAACCACGTTATTCGCCATGGTGGCCGGGTTCTTAAAGCCCGATGAAGGATCGGTTTTTTTCAACAATGATTCCATTGGTGGAATGAAGCCGCATCAAATTTGCTCGCTTGGGATGGTGCGAACCTTTCAGATTACCCAGCCTTTTGCGGGTCTCACCACCTTACAGAACATCATGGTGGGGGCTTATAGCCACACCAAAGACACGCATCTGGCGCGCCAAAAAGCAGAGGAAGTCGCCGAAACCGTTGGCATGAGCGCTTTGCTTGACCAAGGCGCGGATGGTTTGACGGTGGCAGGGCGCAAACGCCTTGAATTGGCACGGGCGCTCGCGACCAATCCGAAATTGCTGTTGTTGGATGAGGTGATGGCTGGCCTTAACCCCACGGAAATTGATGAAATCGTTCATGTCATCAAAGGCATCCGCGATACTGGCGTGACGATATTTTTGATCGAACATGTGATGAAAGCGGTGATGAATCTCTCCGATCGGACTTATGTGTTGAACGATGGCCAATTGATTGCCAGCGGCACCCCGAAATCGGTTGCGGCTGACCCAATGGTGATTGAGGCTTATCTTGGTCATGGCGCGGCAACAACGATGGCAGGGCAAGCATGAGCATGATCACCATCAAAAACCTTTCGGCGGGCTATGGATTTGTCGAAGTCTTGCGTGATGTTTCGCTGGATATTTCTGCGGGTGAAATCGTCGCGGTGCTGGGCAGCAATGGTGTCGGCAAAACAACGCTTAACAACACGCTTTCTGGGTTGATCACGCCGAAATCGGGGGAAATTTATTTTGAAAATGAATTGATTTCAAGCCGCCCCCCAGAAGAGATCGTTGATTTAGGCCTCATTCATGTACCAGAGGGGCGTAAATTATTTCCCAATTTGACCGTCCGTGACAATCTTGAATTGGGATCGTATCGCCGAGGCAAAGGCGAGCGCAGTCAATCGCTGGAGATGGTGCTGGAAACTTTCCCCAAATTGCGCGAACGGATCAGCCAATTGGCGGGCACGCTTTCAGGGGGCGAACAGCAAATGGTGGCTATTGGCCGTGGGTTGATGAGCAATCCTCGTTTGTTGATTTTAGATGAACCCTCGCTGGGCCTATCGCCGCTTTTGGTCGAGCAGATGTTTGATTTGATCAAGCGCATCAATTCAAAGGGATTGACCATCTTATTGGTGGAACAAAACGTCATGCAATCCCTGACGATTGCCGATCGCGCTTATGTCATCGATGAAGGCAAGGTCAGCCTTTCGGGAACAGCTGAAGATTTGCGCAATAACGCCGAATTGAAAAAATCTTACCTTGGTCTTTAGGGAATAAAGGGTCTTTAGGGTATAAGAACTTTAATCGGCATAGGTTATTGCGCGGTGAAACCGCCATCGGCGACAATCACTTGCCCGGTGATAAATGACGACGCATCCGACAGCAGAAAAGCAATCACATTGGCTATTTCTTCCGCCTCACCAAAGCGCCCAAGGGGGATGCCGTCTTGTAAGGTTTTGAACCGCTGAGGGTCATTGCGCGTCGCTTCCGTCATGGGCGTGGCGATCGGGCCGGGCGCCACCGCATTCACGCGGATATTATCACCAGCCCATTCCAAAGCCATCGATCGCGCCAAGCCATTGATCCCCGCTTTAGACGCCGCGTAAGCCGCCGCCCGCCGATGTCCCACCAAACCGATTTGACTGGAAATAAACACCATTGACGCGCCGTTATTGGCTTTGAGGTGAGGCGTAGTGGCTCGCGCCAATTGAAATGCTGCGTTCAGATTAATATCCAAAATCCGCAACCAATCCTCGGTTTCTGTATCGGCGCTGGTGAGTAATTTGATCACGCCAGCGCAAGCCGCCATGCCATCAAGCCCTTGCAATTGATGCGCCGCTGTATTGACCGCCTTTTGAAGCGATGGCGTATCCGTCACATCGAGGCAAAAACATAGATTGGGGGCTACAATCCCTTCGACGGCTTGGGCTTGATCTTGATGCTCGATGGTGCCAGCGACAGTGCCGCCAAGGTTGGTGATCAGGCGTGCAGTGGCCAGACCAATCCCGCTGCCCATGCCGGTTAAAAAGAAAGATTTATTGACAAGTGAAATCATCCATGGCGTCCTTTAGACTTAATTGATCGTGGCATAGAGTAAGGTTTTGATGAAGAAAATTCTTGTCATTGTTCCGTTTCCGATGTCGGAAGAAAACCTGCAATCACGGCGTGACCAATTGGCGGCGGTGGATTTAGACCCATCTCTTGAGTTTGTCTTCAAGCCCGTCAAAGCCGCGCCACGCAATTACATCAGCCAAGCGGATATGGTTTTGGCAGATATGGGGATACTCGAAGCGGGACTCGATGCGGAACAAGAAGGCTTTGATGCCGTCTGCATCGATACCATGAGCGATTCCGGCGTCGCCGCGCTCCGTTCGGTCTTATCGATCCCCGTGATTGGCCCCGGGCGTACGGCGATGCTTGAGGCCATGTCGCTCGGCCATCGGTTTTCGATTGTCACCATGTGGCAAAAATGGCGGCACCTTTACGATAAAACAATCCATGATCTGGGGTTGAGCCATGCTTTGGCATCGGTGCGTTCGATTGATATGACGCCGGATAATCAGGCTTTGCTGGGCGGCAAAGAGGATGATATTTTCCCGCTTTTGGAAGACGCCGCTCGAAAAGCCATCGATGAAGACCGCGCCGAGGTGATCATCCTAGGTTCGACCACCATGCACCAAGCCCATGGGTATTTATCACAGCGTTTGGACGTGCCGGTGATCAACCCCGGTCCATTGACCTATAAAAGGGCTGAAATGATGTTGGGGCTAGGGCTAAGCCATAGCCGCGCGGCTTACCCGCAATCGCCTGTTTCGCGTGATACCATGATCAAAGCGATGATGAATAAGGCGTCTGAATTTGATCACTAGGTGACGATCAAGCCTTTTTATCCAGTGTGTTTTCGCCGGTCATATAAACCCGAACTTCAGAAAACAAGCCGTCTTTCACGGTGAAAAAATTGCAATTTGATTTATGGACGAGCGTGTCGTCAGGCAATTTATTGGTCACTTGAAAGCGCACAGCAATGGCATCACCAGAGGCGTCTTCCACCCAATGAAATTGATCGTGGCGAACCCACTCATGATGCGACCACAACCGTTCAAACATACCGGGGATTTCAGCATGACCCGTCAGTCTCACACCATGGGTTTCGACGGAAAAGACGCAATCTTGGGTGAGGGTGCTGAGCAAAAGGTCAATATCTTCATCATCCACCCCGCGAAAATAGCGCAAGACTTGTTCTTTTAAGGCAGAGGTCATGGCTTCATCTCCGCCAGATCATTCCACACTTGTTGCGAGGTGATCTTGCCATGGCTCAAGGTAAAACGATCCATAAAGCGGATGCCGGAAAAGGCCTCACCATTCGGCCATGTGCCGCTTAACGTGCCAAAGCATGTCACCACCGCATCGAGGCCATGATAAGACGTGTCAAACCCATCAAAGGTCTTTTGGATGCCGCTGTAGCGATCTTTTGCCCAAGCCACAAGGTCTTCTAATTGCTTGAAGTGAACATTCCCGGGGAAAGTCATTTCAAAATCCTCTGCCAGAAAGGAGCGGGCGTCATCAAGATTGCGGTTTTCCATTGCCGAAAGGAAGGTCTTGATGATGTCTTCGGCTTGTTCCGGCGCTGGGGCAGGGGTGCGATGCGTGCGGCCCCGCATATAATTGCTGCCATCGACTTCATTGATGGTGACAATAACGAAATCAGGATGGGCGCCAATGGTGGAACACGCGGCATCAGTGACACGCTCAGCCAATCGTTTGCGGGTATCCCCATCATAGCCTTTGATTAAGGTGCATTCGATGAGTGGCATAGCAGACTCCCTAGACAGAAATGGTGATTAATAATTTAATACAAGACCCTCTATTTGTCTCTTCAAGATGGCCTAAATCATATTTTAATCTTATTCTTTTATGATAATCTAATCCTATGCCTACCTTAGCTCAGACATTGATCTCCAAAGCATCTGGACAAAACAACCTCACCCCCGGGGATGTAGTGATGTGTCAAGTTGATCTGGCGATGATCCATGACTCAGGTGGCCCTCGGCGTGTTAAACCAATTTTGGATCGCTTGAATCGCAAGATTTGGGATCGCGATAAAATTGTGGTGGTGACCGATCATTATGTGCCTGCCGATACCGATGAAACCCGCGCCATTCAATTGCTGACCCGCCAATGGGTTCAGGATCAAGCCATCCAACATTTCTATGATGAACAAGGCATTTGCCATGTGGTTTTGCCCGAACGTGGCCATCTGTTGCCTGGGATGTTCTGCGTTGGCGGCGACAGCCATTCGCCCACGGGGGGAGCCTTCGGCGCTTATATGTTCGGCATTGGCGCCACGGAAATGGCGGGGGTTTTGGCGACGGGCGAAATATGGATCAAAGTGCCGGAAACAATCTTGATCAAATGGGATAATCATCTTTCGCCTTTGGTGACCGCAAAAGACATGATGCTTGCCACCTGCCGCAAGATTGGGATGGGCGGCGGCCGTTATCAGGCGATCCAATATACCGGCGATGCGATCCGTGATTTGCCGATGCAAGAACGCATGACCCTGTCGAATATGGCCGCTGAATTGGGCGCGCAAGCAGGCCTGATCGCCCCTGATGATGTCACCGCCGCTTATATCCAAGAGGTTGGCGGCGTTATGCCTCCAAACTGGCGGGATTTTCAAATCGACACGCCTGACCCGGATGGTGAGGTGATTTTGTTTGATGCGGCTCACTTATCGCCACAAATTGCCGCGCCGCATTCGCCTGCAAACGCTGATGACGCGTCCTTGTTCCATCATACGGCATTTGATGTGGCTTATATCGGCGCTTGCACAGGGGCAAAATATATTGATCTGGCCGCCGCGGCGTCTGTCCTGAAGGGCAAGTCTATTGCCAAGGGGATTACGCTTAAAGTCGCCCCCGCTAGTTTGAGGGACCAGCGGCGTGCTGAAGCCGATGGTATTATGCAGATACTGGAAAGCGCTGGGGCGCAATTTTTATCCAATTCCTGCGGCATTTGCGCGGGCTATGGTTCCGATCGATTGGGCGAGCATGAGGTGTGTTTATCGTCAACAGCGCGCAATTTCCGTGGCCGCATGGGGGCGCCAACATCACAAGTTTACTTGGCCTCTCCTTACACCGTGGCGGCGTCAGCCGTGGCGGGTTATATGACCGATCCTCGGCAAGTGACGGAGGGTTAAGATGGGGCGGCTTGTAGACGAAGAAATACGGTACGTTATCTTCGGTATACGTTTATCTAGTAACCAAAAAAATTCTGACAGGGATTTTTTTTCAGGTTTCTGGGGAAAGAAATTTC
>CAJXME010000097.1 GCA_913056245.1 uncultured Alphaproteobacteria bacterium
ATTGAGCACGTGTTTGGGCGTTTTAGCGGCGCGCGCGGCGGCTCGCTATGAATTCTTCGGCAAGAAACCGATCATGTCTTTTCTGATGTTGCCGCTGGTTTTGCCGGAGATTATCGTTGGCGTGTCCTTGCTGATCGTGCTGGTGCAATTGGGGCTTGATCTCAATGTTTGGACGGTGATCCTTGGCCATGTGCTGATTTGCATGCCATTTTCCATTGCTATTCTTTTATCGGCCTTCAACAACATGGATCGCTTCTTGGAAGAAGCTTCACTTGATCTCGGCGCCACCCGACGCGAGACGTTTTTTCGGGTGATCCTGCCGCTTGTTATGCCGGGGTTGATTTCATCCCTCTTGATTGGGTTTACGATTTCGCTTGATGAATTCATCATCGCCTTTTTCCTGACGGGGACAGAGCCGACCTTGCCGGTTTACATCTGGTCGCAGTTGCGCTTTCCCTCAAAATTACCGGGGGTGATGGCGCTCGGGTTTATCATGCTCATTCTGTCGCTTGTTTTGCTGACGGCAGGGGAATATTTCCGCAACAAATCAGCGGCTTTAGCCGCCCAAGACGACAAATAATAACCTTAGAAGGGAACGCCGATGGCACAACCTGTTTCTGAAAAACCCATGGTTGAGATCAAATCCGTTGTCAAAGCCTTTGGCGATGTGAAGGCTGTGAACGGCGTTGATGCGGTGATCAGGGAAGGGGAATTTTTCTCGCTTCTAGGGCCTTCAGGATGCGGCAAAACCACTTTGTTGCGGCTGATCGCTGGCTTTGAGCATCCTGATTCCGGCGCGATTGTGATCGCTGGCAGCAGCATGGAAAACGTTGAGCCTAACGAACGTCCCACCAATATGGTCTTACAATCCTACGCCATCTTCCCCCATCTCAATGTCGAAGAAAACGTGGCTTATGGCTTGAAGAAACAAGGGCTGTCCAAGGCTGATCTTAAAGCCAAAGTCGATGAAATGCTCGGCCTTGTTGACCTCAAAGGCTATAACAAACGCCCTGCTTATGCGCTTTCAGGGGGGCAGCGTCAGCGCGTGGCTTTAGCCCGTGCCTTGATCATGAAGCCAAAAGTGCTGTTGCTTGATGAGCCGCTTTCCGCGCTCGATAAAAAACTCCGTGAGCAGATGCAGGTGGAACTCAGGTCTCTGCAACGCACCGTGGGGATCACCTTTATTTTGGTGACCCATGATCAGGAAGAAGCGCTCACCATGTCCGATCGGATCGCCGTGATGTTTGATGGTCAGATCGCGCAATTGGCCTCGCCGCAAGACTTATACCGCCGCCCCAAAAATCAACGCATCGCGTCTTTTATTGGCGTTATGAATTTTGTCCAAGGCCAATTGCTGAAGATTGACAGTGATGCGTTGGACGTTGAAGCGGGGCCAATCGGCAAAGTGTCGATTGCGCCTAATCAAATGCCGGTGCCTCTCCCCGAAGGAGCGGTGACAATTGGCATCCGTCCAGAAATGCTGACCATTCTCTTTAACGACAGTGATAAGGCTGAAATTGAGGTCAAGGGCGAGATTGTCGAAACATCCTATTATGGCGATATGACCTATTATTCGGTTCGCATTGATCAGATTGATGAACCGGTGACCGTGTCGATGCGCAACACGTCTGGCCGCAAAGTCCTTGATATTGGCACGAAAACCCGCATTGGTCTTGGGGCGGAATCGCTTGTTCTGCTCGGCTGATCGGCATCAATCAAAGGCCTTCAATCGAGCCATAAAAAAAGGTGGGGATATCCCCACCTTTTCTTGTTTGATGATGTTGGTTTCTTAGAAACCAGCCTTGATCAATTCAAATTCCTTGATCATCGCTTCGCGCATTTTCGGTGAAACCGGTGCCTGCCAAAGCGTGTTCTTGGAATAGCTTTCCAGCGTGCCAAAGCCGTTTTCTTCGCCAATCGCTTCCATCACACCGCCGTGGGAATGGCCATAACCCCATTCGGTGACGATGTATTGGGCGGAACTTTCTTCCAGCCAAGCGTTGAGGAAGTCATAGGCTTTGTCTTTCGAGCCATTGCCGTCTTTGAGCATGACATAACCGCAAACCCAAGTGGATGAACCTTCTTTGGTGTCACGGTTCATGGCAACGGGTGCGCCTTCGCTTTCAAGGATCACGGCCACTTCGTTCCAAGACCATGACAAGGCAATTTCGCCACTCGCCATCAAACTGCGGACTTCAGCGCCATCCTGCCAATAGGTGCGAACGTTTTTATGCACTTCGCGAAGGAAGGCTGACGCTTTCTCCAGATCAGCCATGGAGGCTTTGTTCCAGTCGGTCACGCCGGTGGCAAGGAAGCCGAGGGCATAAGCGTCATCAACGTTATCCACCAGCGACACGCGGCCTGCGAATTTTGGATCGGCAAAAGATTGCAAGGTTGCGGCTTCGCTGTCGGTAACAAGGTCTGTGCGGTAGGTCAATGCGGTGGCGCCCCAATCAATCGGCACAACCCATTGTTCGCCATTGACGTTAAAGCCTTGCATATCTTTGAAATTGGAGATGACCTTGTCCCAGTTTTTCAGGCGGGAGGTGTCAATCGGTTCAATAATGCCTGCTTCACGCCACTTGATCACCGACTGTGAGCAAGGGTGGCCGAGATCGGCCTTAAATCCAGCACGAATCTTCTGAAACGCTTCTTCTTCGTCTGAGAAGAACGAATAAGTGGGGGTATCCCCATGCTTATCGATATATTGCTGAAAGAAATTCGGGTCTTCATACCCGGCCCAGTCAAAAACGACCAGTTCTGAATCGGCTGCTAGGGACACGCTGGAAATAGAAACAACGGCGGCAGCAGAGACAATGGTTTTCATGAACACGTTCATCGTATCCTCCCTTAATGAGTAATTGCAAAAAGCTTAGCATGATTATCAATCATGACAAACTTAATATGATGATTAGCCGAGCATATCGGATTCAACTTCACTAATCGTCTCGTCAAGGATATCGAACAGTTTGTCGATTTCCTCTCGGGTGATCACCAGAGGCGGCGAAAAAACGCACATATTGATCAGCGGACGCACCAGCAAGCCGCGCTTTTCGGCGCCGACATCCATGCGGTGGCCGAATTCATGGTCAATCGCAAGGCGTTTGGCTTCCGGTGTGCCGGGGGCGGCGGCGCCTTCAAGGCATCCTAAAAGCCCCATCCCTCGCGCATCGCCGATAATCTCGTGCTTTTCCCCCAATTGCCTTAGTCTTTCTTGGAAATAGGGGCTGATCTCCCGAACATGGGCGCAGAGGTTTTCGCGCTCCATGATTTCTAGGTTTTTGAGCGCCACGGCCGCGGAGACAGGGTGGCCGGAATAAGTATAGCCGTTTGAAAAGAGGATATCCGAATGGTCATCACTGCTGATCTCATTGATCAGGCGATCGGAAATAATAGCCGCGCCCATTGGCACATAGCCTGAGGTCAAGCCCTTGGCGCAGGTGATGATATCCGGGGTGATCCCGAAGACTTTTTCCGAGGCAAAGATATGCCCCAAGCGGCCAAAACCGGTCACCACTTCATCGGAAATGTATAGCACGTCATATTTTCGGCAAATCTCAAGGCATCCTTTGTGATAGCCTTTTGGCGGGACAATCACCCCGCCGGAGGCCAAGATCGGCTCAGCGATAAAGGCTGCTACTTTTTCAGGGCCAACCTCAAGGATCATGTTTTCAAGATCGGCAAGTTTGGCATCCCGCCATTCATCGACGCTCATGCCTTGGGGGCGGATATAGGGGTTCACATTCGGCAGAAAGCGAACAAAGTCTGTGTTCGTGTCTAGGAATTTCCGATCGCGTTCTTTGCCGGAAACGCTGGCCGATAAATAGGTTGAGCCGTGATAGCCCTTTTCCCGAGCGATAAAGACTTTCTTTTCGGGGCGGCCTTTGATGTTGTTGTAGAACTGGATAAAGCGCAACGCCGTATCCACCGCTGATGAACCGCCGGTGGTGTAAAAGACGGTGTTCAAATCCCCCGGCGCTTCAGCCGCCAGACGTTCCGCCAGCAGAACAGACGCTTCTGTTGAGGCGGTCCAAGGGCTGACATAGCCAAGGCGAGAGACTTGCTCTGCCATGGCATCGGCGATTTCTTGGCGGCCATGGCCGATATTAACGCACCACATCCCCCCTGGCCCGTCGATAAAACGCTTGCCGTCGCGATCCACCATGTAAATGCCGCGCGCCTTCTCCACAACGCCAAGATTGGGGTCATCTTGCCCCATGGATGCCCAAGGGTGCATGACATGGTCGTTGTCAATCTGCTGCAAGTCTTCGGTGGTATGGGTGTTCGAACGGTCGATCGTCATGGCCCGCCTCTTTCAAAAAAACAAAAGCGTTATCTATTGATCCTACACTTGAGTTTTAATCTCGTCCAGCCGAGGTTCATCTAACCTTATGCCTGAAATTGAACACCTCTCCCTTTATCTAAGGCAGGCTCAATTTAGCCATTCGGCCGCCATCGACGGTATAGATTTGACCAGTGATGAAACTCGCCTCATCGGAGGCCAGAAAAGCCACCAGCGCGGCGACTTCTTCTGGGTTGCCGGTGCGGCCAAGGGGGTGAATACGTTTGATGTCTTGGCGGAATTGCTCAGGGTCTGGCATGGCGTCGATGAAATCAAGATTAAGGTCAGTATCGATCCAGCCCGGCGCCACGGCGTTGCAACGGATGCCGTCTTTGCCGTGATCGACGGCCACCGCTCGGGTTAAGCCGTGAAGCCCTGCTTTTGACGCGCAATAGGCGGCATGGTTCGGGTTGGCGCCAAGCCCTTCAATCGACCCAATATTGATGATGCTGCCGCCGTCTTTGCGCAAGGCGGGCAAGGCCGCTTTGATGATGAGAAATGGCGCGGTGAGATTGACCATCAAAATCTGGTTCCAATCCGCAAGGCTCATGGCGTCGATGGCGGTTTCTTTCATCATGCCGGCATTATTAACGACAATATCGAGCCGCCCCTTGCGCGAGAGAACGCCTTCGATCATGGCGGTGATCTCCGACTCTTGCGCCAGATCGGTGACGATATGGTCAAAGTGATCGTCGGGTTGCCGCTGCGCCGTGATGACATGGGCGCCTCTTTCCGCCAAGGTGGTGGCGATGGCCTGGCCAATGCCGCTTCGCCCGCCGGTGACCAAAGCCACTTTTCCATTTAAGGGGAGGGTGCTCATGACACGGGCTTCCCGCCATTAACCTCAAGCAAGGCGCCGCACATATAGCGCGCTGCATCCGAGGCTAAAAATAAAACGACTTCAGCAATGTCATCGGTTTCAGCGACGCGGCCAATTGGCACTGTTTTGCCCAATTCCGCAAGCGCGGTATCAGGGTCAAAACCGCGTTTGATAAAGCCTGTTCTCAACATCGGCGTGTTGACTTCATTGGGGCAGACCGCGTTGATGCGGATGCCTTGATGGGCGTGATCCATGCCCATGCATTGCGTCAGTGATGCTAAAGCGGCTTTGGTCATGCAATAGATCGCGTGATTAGGCCCTGGCCGCAAGCCCCAACACGAGGCGATATTAACAATCG
>CAJXME010000098.1 GCA_913056245.1 uncultured Alphaproteobacteria bacterium
GCAAAAATGGCAGAAGAAATTATTTCTCAAGGCAAGGCTGATATGGTCGGCATGACAAGGGCTCAAATAGCCGACCCTGATCTTGTTCAAAAACTTAAGGATGGCAGGGTAAAGGATATTCGACCTTGCGTTGGCGCGAATGTTTGCATAATGCGTGCTTTAGGTCCTGGGCCAATTCGTTGCTTACACAATCCAGAGGCAGCTCGTGAATATGAACTTGGACCATTAGTTGTATCAAAAGAACCGAAAAGAGTTGTTGTTATTGGAGCAGGGCCTGGTGGATTGGAAGCAGCACGTGTAGCAGCTGAACGCGGCCATCAAGTTGAAATTTATGAAGCAGAAAACTATATCGGCGGGCAATTTTTATTGCGCGCATCAATCCCCACATGGACTGAATTTGATGGGGTAATTGAATGGAGGCGAAGGCAACTTACACAACTTCAAGTGCCAATACATCTTGGGCAGCGGATTAATGAAAGCAACCTTTCCTCTTTAGATGCTGATGTGATCATCCTTGCTACTGGGGCGATACCAAAAGACAGTTTTGATATAGACCATGATGGTTCTATTCCTATTACATCACCACATAAACTGATCAAAGATGGCGCTGGTGATGCTTTATCTGCAGTTATTTGGGATCGTGCTGGCGGCATTGTTGCCACAGGTGCGATGGATGCTGCACTTAGCATGGGCCTTAGTCTGGATATAGTGACGCCTCAATTCATGGTGGCTGAAGATACTGACGTTGTTCAGCGTATCCCACTATACGAAAGGTTGCTTTCAGGGGGTGCAAGATTCCACCCCAATAGCGATATAATTAACATAAAAGATGGTGTCACAACTTTTCGAAATGTTTATTCTTATAAGGAACAAGCCTTGTCACGTGTTGATTTGATTATTGCATGGAATGGCCGTTCTGCCCAAGATAGTCTTTATGATTTAGCCATTAGATTGGGCATTAAAACCTATGCAATTGGTGACGCCATGTCTCCAAGAACAGCAGAATATGCAATTGCGGAAGGTGCTTTGATTGCTCGCAAAATCTAAATCGATTTGTGAATAAATAATTTTAGGTGACCGAATGTTTGATCTAGAAAAAGTTATGTTCATGAACAGTCATCTGATTCATTCCTTTGCCGACCTTCATGGCATCAAACAAGATGGCGGCCCGACGGTCATCACCAGCGCTGAAGGGGCTTATGTTCGTAACAGCGAAGGCGAGAAATTGCTCGATGGCATTGGCGGGTTGTGGTGTGTCAATATCGGCCATGGCCGTAAAGAGATAATCGAGGCGATTTCCAAACAGTTATACGAGCTCGATTACTATTCGACCTTTTATAACCTGACCCATCCTTTGGCGGCAGAATTAGCGCAGAAGATTACGGACCTAGCGCCGGCGCATCTGACTCATGTCTATTTTGCCAATTCATGGTCGGTCGCGAATGACTCTGCGGTTCGGATTCTCCATCATTATTTCAACCGCATCAGCAAGCCCAAGAAGAAGAAAATATTATCGCGGATTGGCGCTTATCATGGGTCAACGCATTTGGCGATTGCCATGACCACCCCGGCTTATCGCGAGGGTTGGGATTCGGCCGAAGACCTTGTTCATCACCTGTCCTCGCCCCTGACGTATCGCCGCCCTGATGGCATGAGTGAAGATGAATTTTGCGATTTTCTGATCGAGGAAATGAAAACAACCATTGAGGATATCGGCGCTGAAAATATCGCTTGTTTTATTGCGGAGCCGATCATGGGCGCGGGCGGCGTGATTGTCCCGCCAAAAGGCTATCACCAAAGAGCCGAAAGCGTGATGCGTGATTATGAGATTAAAACCATTTCCGATGAAGTGGTCACCGCCTTCTGCCGCCTTGGTTCTTTCTTTGCGTCTGAAGAGGTGTTTGGCATCAAGCCCGATATGATTACCGTCGCCAAAGGCTTAACCTCAGGCTATCAGCCGATGTCGGCAACATTGATCAGCGAAGAGATTTATGACGTGATCTCCGCCCCCGGCGATTATTTTCTCCATGGCATGACCTATTCTGGGCATCCCGCTTGTGCCGCCGCCGCGCTTGCCAATATCGCCTTAATGGAAAAGGAAGGCTTGCCTCAACATGTTCAGCATATGGGCAAAATCTTTGAAAACACCATCAGAGGATTAGGCGATCTCGATATTGTTGGCGATGTGCGCGGCAGTCACTTCATGATCGGGATTGAATTTGTCGCCGATAAATCCAGCAAAAAGGTCTTCGCCGGCGAGATTATGATCGGCAAGAGAGTGGCGCGGGCGGCTCAAGCAAGAGGCTTGGTGGTGCGCCCCCTTGGTCATATGGCGGTTTTATCGCCGCCGCTCATTTTATCCGAAGAGCAAGTCAATGACATTGGCGCAATCCTGCGTGACAGCATTCTCGAGGTTCAACAGAATTTATAGAAAGCCGATTAATACGCGCGGAGCAAGGTGCCGTATCCTGAGATGTGATCTTTTATCCCGCTCTGGCGCAGGCAATGCCAAGCCATGGCTTGGTTGGAGCAAATCACTGGCTTGTTGAGTCTCTCTTCCAGGCGGTCGATGATTTCGATCGACCGAAGCGCGCCGCATGAAATGAAAAGCGCTTCCGCTTCAGGGTGGTCAACCGACGCGGCAAATTCCATTAAGAAATCAGGTGTGACCCGCACCATGTCGCTATCTTTTTCGAGATTAAGCCCCTGAATCTCAACAACGTCAAAGCCGTTCTCTTCCAAATAAATCGCTTCCAGCCGATTGATCTCATCAAGATAAGGCGTGGCCACAGCGATTTTGGTGGCATCGAGAGCGCGCACCCCCGCCATGACCGAGGTGATTAGTGATGTGGGCTGAGCGTAGGGCGCGCCTTTTTGCAACGCGGCAAATATTTTCTCTTCGCCCATGACGATGCTGCCGGAGGTGCAAGCGTAACAGATGACATCCAGACTGCCGTCAGGCAAGAGCGTTGAGGCCGCGCGGCTCAAATCCGGAAGCTGGGCGTTGAACGTATCGATGGTGATGCTGTCCGGGTTGGACGCTCGGGTGAAATGCAGCCCCACCCCTTGGGGGCAAAGTTTGAACATATCCGATTCAATGGTTTGTTCCGTCGCCAGCAAAACAAAACCAATCTTAGCGCGGTGATTAACGCCAGCATCAAACATCTCAGGCGGCGCGGTTTCAGGATGACTTCGGGAAGGCTTTATATTTACCATAGCGGTCTTACCAATCATGCGTTGACCATCCCCTGATCATTACGCATTATTTGTGAGGCTTCAATCGCTTTCAACAGATGATGAGTTGTTGTGAGCATATCAGTGAAGGGAAAGTCTATGTTGGAAGAAGCGCGCCTAAGAACCCAAACCCTGCAACAAACGATGCAGGCGCAAAACATCCCCATGGCGATTTTCACCGATGAAAGTTCGATCGCGTATCTGGCGGGCTTTTGGGGTTATCTGGGGGTTGAATTTGGCCGCCCCACGATGCTGGTGGTATTTGCTGACCGTGAGCCGGTGATCATCACGCCTCTGATGGAATCCGAAATGGTGGGGGAAATGACATGGGTGACAGCCATCGAACGATGGGAAGATTTCGGCCAGCGCTCTTGGCATTATGTCTTGAGAAATACCATTGCTCTTCACGCTGAAAACCCGCGCCAGCTTTGGGTGGAAAAAGGCAGTTTGCCGGCTATTGTGCGCAATTTTCTCGATGAGCAATATCCCTCCGCTACGCTCGAAGATATCGCGCCTACGCTGGGCGCGATGCGGATGATCAAATCGCCTCTTGAAATTGAGGTGATGAAGCAAGCGGGATCGATCGCAGGGGCGATGATGAGCGCGGCGCATCAATCGCTTCATGAAGGCGCTCAAGAATATGAATCCGCTCTTGCCGTGATCGATGCTGGCACGCGCGCGGCGGCTGGGTTTTTGACCGATAAAGGCTGGGATCGCTTTGTCTCACCGATGATCCATAACCTTCAGATTCTGCAAAGCGGCCGCGACGCTTCCATGGTGCATCGCCGCGCCAGCATCAAAAAATACGCCAGCGGTGATCCTGTTTATTTTTGCTTCTGCAACATGGCGCAGTTTAAGCAATATAAATTGGGGTTTGATCGGATGTTCCACATTAAGGCGATATCCGATAAGGCGAAACATGTTCAGCAAGCCGCGATTGACGCTCAGCAAGCCGCCCTTGCCTCGATCCGCCCCGGCGTGAGCGCTGAAGAGGTGGCCGCCGCCGCCAATGATGTTTATCAATCGCGCGGCTATGAAACCGGCTATCGCACTGGGCGTTCCATCGGCATGGCTTATCTGGAAGCGCCGGAATTAAAAACTGGCGATAAAACCATCTTGAAGCCGGGCATGACTTTCGCCGTCGATGGCGGCATTTCGATTGATGGCGAACACGCGGGCCGCATTGGCGATTCCATCGTCGTGACCGAAGACGGGTTTGATTATCTGACCGAATACCCTCGTCAGATTATGGTCACTTCAAATTAACCCCATGAGCGAGACCTTAACACTGGCGGTGGCGCAATCCCCGGGGGAATTAACGGGCCCTGATGAACGGCTGGATTGGCTGGCGGAACAATGCGCAAGGCTCAATCATGTCGATTTGCTGCTGCTGCCGGAATTGTTTCTAACAGGCTATAACATCGGCGATCAGGTAAAAGCTTGGGCTGAACCCGCTGATGGGAAGTCATCTCAGAACATTGCCGCCCTTGCCCAGCGTCACGGCATCACCATCCATTATGGGTATGCGGAAAAAGCCAATGGCCATCTCTATAATGCGGCGCAAGCGATCAGCCCCGATGGGCAACGATGCCATCATTACCGCAAGCATCTTTTGCCGCCGGGCTTTGAAAGCACATATTTCACCACCGGCGATCAGGCTCATCTCTTCACGCTTAAAGATTTCCGCATCACGACCTTGATTTGCTATGACGCGGAATACGCCGAATTAGCACGGCACGTTGCCGCCTTGGGCGCGGATATCATTTTGGTGCCGACAGCCCTCGGCGCGCAATGGGGATGGGTCGCGCGGCAAATGATCCCCACTCGCGCCTATGAAAACGGGGTGTTTCTGGCCTATGCCAATCACGCGGGCCAAGAAAACGAATTGGCTTATTTGGGGGAAAGTTTCATCGCTGGGCCGGGCGGGGTTGAATTGGCGCGGGCAAGCGCTGCCCCTTCTGTAATCGAAGCCACGTTATCGCGGCAGGATTTGGACAAAGCCCGGGCAAAGCTTCCCTATCTTCAAGATCGATTGAACATCACCATGACCAATCAACCCCCAATATCGTCATAGTCAAAGGAAGGTCTTTTCGCTGATGCTTACCTTTGCGCTTGCTGTTTTTCTCTTGATCATCACCCCGGGGCCTGGCGTTTTATCCACCGCTGGCGTAGGCGCGGCCTTTGGCTGGCGGCAAGGGCTGTTTTATGTCGCGGGGCTTTGCGCGGGCACCAATGCTGTGGCGCTCGCGGTGATATCAGGGCTGGCG
>CAJXME010000099.1 GCA_913056245.1 uncultured Alphaproteobacteria bacterium
ACTTTTTTATTGTGCCGCAAGCTTGGGCGGCAGTTGCTTGCGAATATGCAATTCCCGCAATTGATCATCGCCTACTTCAGAAGGCGCGGCCATCATCAAATCTTCGGCTTTGCCATTCATGGGGAAGAGAATAATCTCGCGGATATTCGGCTCATTGGCGATCAGCATCACGATGCGGTCAATCCCCGGCGCAATCCCACCATGGGGCGGCGCGCCGAATTTGAAGGCGTTGATCATGCCGGGGAATTTGCTATCCACGACTTCAGGGCCGTAACCCGCAATCTCAAAGGCTTTATACATCACGTCGGGCAAATGGTTCCGGATCGCGCCTGACGACAATTCAACGCCATTGCAGACCAAGTCATATTGCCACGCCTTAATATCAAGGGGGTTCATCGTCTCCAATGCTTCGAGACCGCCTTGCGGCATGGAAAACGGGTTATGGGAGAAAATAATCTCACCCGTGGTTTCATCCTGTTCATACATGGGGAAATCGACGATCCAGCAGAATTCGAAACCGCCGCTGCGCAAATTCTGGTCATCGGCGATTTTAACCCGCGCCCGGCCAGCCAATGTCGCGGCTTCGGCTTCGGCGGCGCAAGCGAAGAACACCGCATCACCATCCTTCACCCCAAGCGCATCACGAAGGGCAAGGGCGTTGTCCTCGCCCAGCGCTTTTGCGATAGGACCGCGGGCTTCGCCTTCCGCATAGATGATATAGCCCATGCCCGGCGCGCCTTCGCCTTGCGCCCAAGCGTTCATGCGATCAGCGACCGAACGACTGCCGCATCCCGGGCCGGGAACCGCTCGCACCACCGAACCTTTTTCAATGGCATTGGCAAAAATGCTAAAGCCTGAGCCGCGGAAGGTTTCCGTCACATCGCTAATCTCGATGGGAATCCGCAAATCAGGCTTGTCGGAGCCGTATTTAAGCATGGAATCAGCAAAAGCAATCCGCCGGAATGGAGCGGGGGCGGGCTGATCGGTAAATTCTTCAAAGACGCCAGCAATCACCGGTTCAACCGCGGCAAAGACATCATCTTGATTAACAAAACTCATTTCCAAATCAAGTTGATAAAATTCGCCGGGGCTGCGATCCGCGCGGCTGTCTTCATCGCGGAAACAAGGCGCGATCTGAAAATATTTATCAAAGCCGGAGACCATGATCAGCTGTTTGAACTGCTGAGGCGCTTGCGGCAGGGCATAGAATTTGCCGGGATGCAGACGTGACGGCACCAAGAAATCACGCGCGCCTTCAGGTGAGGACGCGGTGAGGATCGGCGTTTGAAATTCCATAAAGCCTTGATCCACCATACGGCGGCGGATCGATTGAATGACCTGAGCGCGCAACATGATGTTCTGATGCGGCCGTTCGCGGCGCAAATCCAAATAACGATAGCGCAGCCGTGTTTCTTCGCCGGCGTCTTCGTCAGAATTAACCTGAAGCGGCAAGAGCGCGGCATGGGATTGCACTTCGAAATGTTCAATCCGTACTTCAATTTCGCCGGTTGGCAGGTTGCTATTGATTGTCTCTTCGGTGCGTTTGACCACTTTACCGGTGATGGTGACCACCGATTCATTACGGGTTGATTCCACTTCCGCAAAGGTGGGGTCCGACGAATCCGCGACGCATTGGGTGATGCCATAATGATCACGCAAATCAATGAAAACCAATTGGCCGTGATCTCGCTTGCGGTGAATCCATCCTGAAAGACGGACGGTCTCGCCAACATGATCCGCGCGGAGCGCGTTGCAATAATGGCTGCGGTACATATGCATGGTCATCTCAAAACCCTATTTCTCAAACTTCAGGCCATGGCCTGTTCTGCGCCGTGAGTATGCACGGCTAGCCTCGATTATCAAGGCTTTATCCATGTTGCGGCAGGAAGGCAAGTTTAACCATCGCGGCGACGCCGACGGCGCGATGAACCGCCACGCCCTTGACCGTCACTGTCTTGACCTTTGGAGGCGTCAAGCCCTTGCCAAGGTTGGCCAATTTCAGCGGCCACACGATCGAGCGTCACGTCACCCGAAGGCGGTGTTTGATCGATCGCATCACGCATCGCTTTGATATGTTCCGGCGTCGTGCCGCAACACCCGCCGATCAGTTTAATGCCCGCATCCCGCGCTAAGATCGCGTATTTCGCCATCAATTCCGGTGAGCCATGGTAATGGATAGAGCCATCGCGGTATTCTGGGATGCCGCAATTGCCTTTCGCGATCAGAACCGGGGCGTCATCAATCTTCATTTGCAAGACCGAATGCAGCAATTCCGATGGCCCCACCCCACAATTCGCCCCAAGGGCAACCGCGCCAAGACCGCCGACATGACGGGCATAATCGTCTGGATTAACCCCCATCATCGATTTGCCCGCGGTATCAAAGGTCATGGTCGAGGCAACCGGCAATCCTGTTGAGGATGCCGCTTCAAAAGCCGCATTGACCTCTTCAATCGAAGAAATGGTTTCAATCCAAAGCAGATCAACGCCGCCTTCTTTCAGCGCCTTGGCTTGCTCTTGGAAAGCGGCGACGGCGGTCGCGTGATCCAGCATACCCAAGGGTTGAAACAATTCCCCCGTTGGCCCCATCGATCCCGCGACCAAGACTTTTCGTCCCGTGGCGGCGTGATGTTCATCGGCGGCTTGGCGGGCTAATTTCGCGGCGGCGATATTCAGGGTGGCGACTTGATCTTCGGCTTGATGCAGTTTCAAGCGAAACGACGTGCCGCCAAAAGAATTGGTTAGGATGATATCAGACCCAGCGTCTAAAAACCGGCAATGCAAGCCAAGGACAAGGTCTGGTTTTTCCAGCACCCAAAATTCCGGCGGATGGCCTGTTTCAAGCCCTAGGGCAAAGTAATTTGTCCCCGTTGCGCCATCGCAGAGCAAAACCCCGCGTTCTTCCAAAAGGTCATGATATAACGTCATGATGGTTTCACCCTTCTCCGCGATCGCCGGCTTCGGCCTGTCGCGCTCGCGCGGCGATCTTGTAAAATTGAAATCAGATGTTTTTGAGCATCAAGATCAAGACGCGACCACGAGGCAATTTCTGCTCGGGTGCGGTAACACCCAAGGCAGTAATCCCCTAAGGGATCGATTTGGCAAATGCTAATGCAAGGTGATGGCAGTTTGTCCATGGCGCGCCGTCTTTTGATCAGATCAAACGGCAGACCCTAAGACGCGCTGACCGATGTCAGTGTTTTAGGCGGCTGCCGCTTTGTCACCGCTATCCACCACATCAATGAGGGCAGCGATCACGCTTTCAGTATCGCTGCCTTCTGGCGCCAGCACAAGATTTTTTGAAACCGAAAGGCAGGTTTCATCAAAATCATGACCATCCAGCAAATCTTTTTCCTGAAGAGCCTTAATCGAAGAACCAATCACCACCCCAGGCACGTCTTCACGCAAGAACGCGTTGATCACACGGCGGCCATGAGGATCATTAAGCAGCCTCGTGCTGTGGCGTTCACCCGTGGGGATCACCATGATGTCGTAATCAATGGCCAGCGTTTCGGAAAGCGCACCGTCAACGGGATAGGACAATCCCCAAACGCCATTCGCCCAGCCATTTGTCAGCCCATTATCGCGAGAGATCACCTTGACCTTTGCCCCTTTGGCCACCAGCGCTTGCTGAAGGGCGACGAAAGGCTGTTCGTCAAAGCCACTGCAAGCCAGTAAAGCGATGGTTTTTTCTGAAAGGGCATGGGCGGACATAGGCTTCTCCTGTGATCAATTGAAACAGTCTTTTATCAAGAGCATATTGTGTTGTTCTGCGAAAGGCTGAAGTCGCCTGTGCAGAAAGCATGATATCAATCATGAAAGGGTAGGGCTTATATAGGCCGATTTGCCTTTTTGGGCAAGCCTGTCTCGCATGACGATATGTCGCGGCTATGAAAAATAAGAAAACCGCCGATAACGGTACCGCGCCAGCACCGTCGCCAAGAGGAAAATCACCAAAGGCAAAGCCATTTGCAATCCCGTGGCCACCCCCAATTGGCTGCGGCTTGATCCTTCCGCCAATGTCACTGCTTCAACCGTCAAGGTGGTGATGCGGCCATTGCTGGCAAAGACTGTCGGCAGATAAAGCGCCGCGCTGACAGAGAACCCCACGGCAAAACTGGTCAAAACCGGCAGCAATAAGATGGGCAATTGCACGCGATAAAACCGCCGCCATGGCGAAGCGCCAAGGCTTGCCGCCAAGACCAGCCATTGAGTGTTAAAACTTCGCCAAGACGGGGCAAGCGACAACCACACATAAGGCAACACAAAAAGCAAATGCGCCCAGATCAGCGCCAGCCAAGTGCCGTCTAATCCCATCCAAAGCAACATCACCTGAACGCCAAAAAGAAACCCTGCTTGCGGCAATAACAAAGGCAGGTAAAACCATTTTTCGGCCATGGATGCTGATTTTGATGAATGGCGGCTCAGCCAGATCATGGCCAGCACCACCGCCAATCCTGACGCCACCATGCCGAGGGTTAAAGTGGTGATCAGCACATCCCCCAAACCGCCAAACACCGCCGACCAATGGCGGGTCGTCCAAGCGTCGGGAAAGGCGCTGGGAAAGCGCCAACGATTGGCCAGCGACCAAAGCCCCGCGGCGATCAACCCCAAGACCGCCAGCATTGACGGCAAGACCGCCATGATCAGCACCAGCGGTTTGAACACCCCAAGGCCTGATGACGAAAACCGCGTCCCCGTAAAGGCCAGATGCCCCGATAGAGACTTGATCAGCCCTAAGCCGCCAGCAGAGATGACCAGCGCCACCCCCACCAACAGGATTTGCACCATCGCAGCCGCTGATGCGGGAAAGCGCATCGCCAAATCCGCGTCTTGATAAAGCATCAGCAATCGCACGGACAGCGGCGAGGCTGTCGACGGCATTAAGACCACCGCCATATCCACCACGGACATGGAAAACACCAAGACAATGATCATGGCCAAGCGAAGCCGTGGCCATAAGGCTGGCACGATCAGGTACATCCAACTGGCCATGGGGCCATAGCCAAGGGATCGTCCGACGGTCAGCAAGGGGCGGGTGTTGATTTGCGACAAGGCCGCCAAGACCAACAACACCAGAAACGGCACTTCTTTTGCCACCAAGCCAAGGATCAAGCCTAAGCCATAGGGGTCATGGGCAATGCCCCATATCGGTGGCCGTTCCCAGCCGGTGAGCCCCGGGGAAATCAAGCGCATCATCCAGCCGCTGGGCTGCAGTAAAAACAACAACCCCACCGCCACCGTCACATGGGGAAGCGATAAAATGGGCGCCAGATACCGCCGCATCAGACCAAAAAAGCGTGTGCCATATAATAAGCCGGGCAAGATCAGCGCCAAAGGTGCATCCCCAATCCCAAAATCATCGCGAAATGCCGCCGCTTCCTCATTCGTGGCGATCGGGTCTGTGACAACGGGATGACCCACAAAATCACATGACATGCCAGCGCGCTGCATCAAAGGCGGCTCAAACGGAAAGAGCGC
>CAJXME010000100.1 GCA_913056245.1 uncultured Alphaproteobacteria bacterium
AGCGGCAAGCCATCGGGCGCGTAAGGTATTGGGCCATTGACCACACGGGTGATCCCGCCTTGACCCAAAATCGGCACGCGTTTGCAAGCGTCATCGATATACCATTCCAGCCGTTCCAGATCGTCATTCCAGAGTTGGAAGGAAAAATCATCAGGCCGAGGATCATCAGGGGTGACCCAATGCGCTTTGCAATTAAATTCATAAGGCCCCAATAACAGGCCATCTTTTTCTTGGCGCAAATAATAGGAACTATCGGGGTCGCGCAAGAGCGGCAGTTTCTTGTCGCGCTGTTGCAATTCTTCGATGCTTTCGGTGATCAAATATTGATGCGCCATGGAAACGCAAGGCACATCACGGCCAAACATCTTGCCCACTTCATCGGCGCGATAGCCTGCGGCATTGACCACATATTCGCAGCGCACCTCACCAATGGGGGTTTTGACCAGCCATTCATCGCCAACGCGTTCAACGCCAGTCACGGGACAGAAGCGGATGATTTGCGCGCCCATATCCCGCGCGCCCTTGGCCAAGGCTTGGGTTAATTGCGCGGGGTCAATATCGCCATCAAACGGGTCCCATTGCCCGGCATACAGGTCATGCATCTCAAGGAACGGGTAAATCTCCTGCATCTCTGCGTTTGACATTTCTTGGAATTCGACCCCCATCTGACGTCCCATGGCTTCGACATGGCGGAATTCTTCCATGCGCTGGCGGCTATGGGCGAGGCGGATGGCGCCGGTGACATGGTAATTCATGGGGTAATCCACCTCTTCGCCCAAGCGGCGATACAATTCGGTGGAATAGGATTGAATTTTCATGATCGTCCATGACCCAACATAATTCGGGCAATTGCCCGCCGCGTGCCAAGTCGATCCGGAGGTCAGTTCATTTTTTTCCAAAAGCAAACAATCGGTCCAGCCCATCTTAGCCAAATGATAAAGCACCGATGATCCCACTGAACCGCCGCCAATGACCACCACCCGCGCGGTTGATGGCAGTTTTCCTGTGGCTTTGCTTGCGTCTTTCGTTTGTTCCGTCATGGCGTCCTCGCTTAAATTCTCGTTCAATGGATCAATATTTAATAAATCGGTGGGGCGATCACCCAGATGATTTCCGTTGGGGTGGTGCCCGGGTTTTCCCAAGACATGTTGTCATGGGCAAAACTGAAACTATCCCCCGGCCCAAGATCAAAGACTTGACCATCAATGGTCAGCCGAAATTGGCCTTTGATGATATAGCCGGCTTCTTCGGTGGGGCGATTGATGGTGCCCGCGCTCGAAGAGCCGGGGGCAAAAACTGATCGCACCATTTCAAAAGCCCCGCCAAGGTCAGGGGATAGCAATTCTTCGGTTAATTGGGTTTCGTCATCGCGCATTTTACGGCGGGTCTCTGCGCGCACGATATAAGATGATTCTCGGCTTGGCGGCGTGTGGGAGAAAAAGAAACTTACGGGCAAGCCAAACAGGCCAGCGATCAAGCGAATATCCGCAAGGCTAGGCTCGGATGATCCGCGCTCCACTTGGCTGAGCCATCCGACGGACCGATCCAACCGCTTCGCAAGGTCGGTCAAGGTCCAGCCTCGCCCCTGCCGAAGCGCGCGGATGTCATTGCCAATAAAACCAGAAGATTGCGTCAGATCGTCAGGAACACCGCTTGGTTGCGGCACCACGGCACGGTCTTCGCGATCATCATTCAGCTTGAGCATGGCTGACCCTCATCACAACGCTCATGAAAATTTTAAGTATCTTTTCACTGAAATGAAAAACGGGCAAGTCTTTTCATTTCCAAATGGTGTTTTTTATCGCTCTTTGTTTCATCCCTCATAAAAAGACACAAAGCCATTGGCTTAGGGGCTTTAACTTGACTTGACCTGCTATAGTTTGACAGGCAGAACATCACAATCACGTTAACGTTGACATTGGAGCCGAGGCAAATGCGCCTTAAATTTCTATCAATACTTGGAGCCTTGATATTCACCATGACCGAAACCGCAAACGCCGCAGGCACGCTCATCCTAGAAACCTCGAAAGGCGAGATTCGCATCGCGCTTCTGGAAACGCTTGCGCCTAATCATGTGTCGCGCATCAAAACCTTGGCCAAAGAAGGGTTTTATGACGGCATTATCTTTCACCGGGTAATCCCTGGTTTCATGGCGCAGACCGGTGATCCGACCGGCACCGGCATGGGCGGGTCAGGTCAAAACCTGAAAGCGGAGTTTTCCGATTATCAATACCAATACGGCACGGTGGGCATGGCGCGCGCCATGAGTCCTGACAGCGCCGATAGTCAATTCTTCATCTGCTTTGACGGCTGTGGCCACCTCACGGGTCAATACACGGTTTGGGGTCAAGTCGAAAGCGGCATGGAGGCCGTGGAAGCCATCAACGCGGGCGAGCCGCCTTCAGAACCTGATCAAATCATCACCGCCACGGTTGAAGAATAAGACCTTACCCTAACGCTTTGACGTTTTATTCAGCCGCAGGCGATGTCTTGCGGCTGAAATTTTTATACCCCAAGACCACCAGCGCCAGCCATATCAGCCCAAAAGCATAGCCATCCAAAAGCGTGAAGGGCTCGCCATAAATCATCACGCCGCACATCAAATGCAAGGTTGGCGCGAGGTAAAACAACAAGCCAGAAACCGCGATCCCAATCGCTCTGCTTGACGCGATGAACATCGCGAGCGGTACCGCCGTCACCACCCCCGTCATCAAGGCCAGCGACGTATCCACACTGCCGCCTAAAACAAACCGCCCCGTTCCATCGAGCGCCAGCATCACCAAGAACACCACGGCAAGTGGCGTCAGCACCATGGATTCGGCTAAGAGGCCAACAATAGGGCCGGTTTCCCGGGTTTTATTGAGCAAAGTATAAAGCGTAAAACTGCACGACACTGTTAGCGAAACCAACGGCGCGCCGCCATTTTCATAGGCTTTTAGCACCACGCCTAGAAAAGCCAAACCAACGGCTAGCCATTCCAAGCGGTGCAATTTTTCGCCAAGGCCAAACACGCCCACGCCAACCACCATCAACGGGTAAATGTAATAGCCGAGGCTGGCCTCGATAATATGATCCGCATTGACCGCGTAAATAAAGGTGAACCAATTGAGCGCCATCACCGAGCCGCTGATGATGATCGAGCGCAATTCGCGCCATGTGGTGAGCGCGTGATAAAGCCTTACCATCCGATGGGTGAAATAAGCCAAGACCAGCATCACCACCAAGGTCCAAACCACCCGATGCGCCACCACTTCAAGGGGGGCGAATTGGTTCATCATCTTAAAAAAGATCGGGGTGAGGCCCCATATTATGCTGGCGATAACGCCGATCAGAAATCCGCTATAGGGCATGTCGCACCTTAAATATATTAATCTATATTTTTATCACCCCATGGCAGGATCGAATACTGTTTTGTCTTGAGTTTTGAATGTTTTCATATTGAGATAAATCATTATCACTCGAATGGAGAAACCCATGAATGCGATCGAAAAAGACCGTATCGTGATCCAAGATCATCTGGCGTCATCTCCCGATAAAGATAGTGTTGCCACTTTTGTGCCGGGCCCGGGGATTTGCAAATTAAATATGCGCGTTGATCTGGACGCGCTCAACGCTGACCTTAAAAAGATTCTTGAGCAAACGGACTATCATGGCGATGTGTTCAAAGCCTTGCCCGTGAACCGGCGCCCCGGCGCGGAAGACGTGACCCAGACCGATTTATCGGGGCGGTATTACACCCGCCTTGATAGCCGGTATGAAGAAGTGGCGGTGGAAGACATTGTCGACGAAGCCGCTTACACCGAACTCAATCCGCTTTTTACAGGAACCGCCTTTGAAGACGTTTTCAATACTTTGAAAGAACGCTTCACGCTGGGGCGGATGCGGGTGTTGTCCAAAGCCATTTACAGTTGCAATTCGTGGCATCGCGACCCTGAGCCGCGGGTGCATATCCCGCTCGTGACCAACCCGGGATCGCTTTTTATCGTCAATCATCATTGCACGCATTTGCCCGCTGATGGATCGGTTTATTTTACCGACACAAGAGGCTATCATACGGCGTTGAATGGCGGCCCTGACCCGAGGGTGCATATCGTCGCGGCAATCGCCACCTGACGATTGGCCATCGATGTATTGATAGAAAGAGATTTACTTATGTACGCCACCGCCATCAAAACAGCATCCTTATCAGCGGCTGATTTCAGAAGCGATACCGTCACCCGACCCGATGAGGGGATGATGGCAGCGATTCAAGCCGCTCCTGTCGGGGATGATGTTTATGGCGATGATCCAACCACATCAAAACTAGAGGCGGTGGCGGCAGAAATGCTGGGCAAAGAATCGGGTCTTTTTCTCACATCCGGCACTCAGTCTAATTTGGCCGGCGTCATGGCGCATTGCAATCGCGGCGATGAGTATTTGATCGGCAAAACATATCATATCTACGCTTATGAAGCGGGAGGCACAGCCGTGCTTGGCAGTATTGTGCCTCACCCTTTGCCGGTGGATCATCGCGGTGCGTTAGCCGCTGAGGACATTGTCGCGGCCATCAAGCCCAATGATTCCCACGTCCCCATCACCCGTCTTTTATGCGTTGAAAACACCGTTAATGGCATGGCGCAAAGCCAATCTTACATGGATGAGATGGCCAATCTTGCCCATGATCACGGCTTGAAAGCACATTGCGATGGCGCGCGCTTGATGAACGCATCGGTGGCGCTCGGCGTCAGCGCCAAAGAATTGGTCAAAGGCTATGATACGGTTTCTCTTTGTCTGTCAAAAGGACTCGGCGCGCCGGCAGGATCGGTGCTGGTTAGCGATCACGAGACCATCACCCGGGCAAGACGTTTGCGCAAAATGCTGGGGGGCGGGTTGCGGCAAAGCGGGATTCTCGCCGCCGCTGGCCTTTACGCGCTTGAACATAATATTGAGGGCTTGGCCGAGGATCACCGCCGCGCACGCCATTTGGTGAGCAAACTCGATGCTCTTGACGGGATCACGGTGAATGTCGAAGCCGTCGAAACCAATATGATCTTTATCCGCTTTGGCGATGACAGGGCATCGATTCCCGACACAGCCTTGACAGAATTAGCCCCCTTTATGGCAGACCACAACATCACCATCACCCCGGGGCGGGTGATGCGATGCGTGGTTCATCGCGATATCAACGATGCGGATATCGACGCGCTGGTCGACGCCCTTTCCGCTTTTATCGCGCGTTATGCAGATTAAGCACGCGGATGGTGTTGGTGGTGCCAACGACACCAAAAGGCGTCCCCGCCACGACGATCACCTGATCGCCGGGCGCGCCCATTTTATTTTCCAACATCAAGGTGCTGATGCCATCGAGCGCTTGATCAAAACTGTCATAGGTTTCAGTAATGATGCTGTTGATGCCCCAAAGAATATTCATCCGCTGGCGAGCCGTTTGATTGGGCGTCATCATCACAATCGGCAGAGGCGGGCGTTC
>CAJXME010000101.1 GCA_913056245.1 uncultured Alphaproteobacteria bacterium
GATCGGATAATCAAACATCAGGTGATCAAGATCAAGTAAAACCGTGAAAACATGACGCCTAGGCTCAAGAAATTGCTGAATATTTCAAATTTATCATGAGAAGGCGGAGCAATTTTACTCTTGCAGGAAAATTTTGGTCTCGACAGCAACTTGATCTGACGTTTGAATATTCTTCAACCAAAGGATGATGGATGAGCACGGGCAAAAACATTCTCTTCATTATGTTTGACCAATTGCGCTTTGATTATCTCAGCTGCGCGGGTCATCCTCATTTACACACCCCCAATATTGATTGGTTGGCCTCCCAAGGGCTGCGCTTTACCAACGCCTATGTGCAATCGCCGGTCTGCGGCGCGTCTCGGATGTCGTTTTACACAGGGCGTTATGTCTCCTCCCATGGCGCGGCATGGAACGGCGTGCCCTTGAAAGTGGGCGAGATCACCCTTGGCGATTATTTGCGTGACCTTGGCATGGATGCGGTGTTGGTGGGGAAAACCCACATGAAGGCCGATGCCAAAGGCATGGCGCGCTTAGGGCTAAGCCCTGATAGCATTATTGGCGCGCGGGTGTCGGAATGCGGCTTTGATCTCTACGCGCGGGATGATGGGCTTTGGGGCATGGGCAAAGATGGAGCCTATGAACCCCGCCCTTCCCCCTATAACGAATACCTCAAATCGCGCGGCTATGATGGCGCAAATCCTTGGCATGATTACGCCAATTCAAGCATTGATGCTGACGGCGATATCGCCTCCGGCTGGCTATATGCAAACGCCACCCTGCCCGCCAATATTCGAGAAGACGATTCCGAAACGCCTTGGCTGACACGACAAGCCATTGATTTCATCGACAGCCGGGGGACAAACGACTCCCCTTACCTGTGCCATCTTTCTTACATTAAACCGCATTGGCCTTATATTGTGCCGGCGCCTTACCACAATATGTACAGCGCCGATGATTTTATCCCTGTCAATCGTCATCCCGATGAATTGATTGACCCGAACCCTATTTATGAGGCTTTCGCCCATAACGTTATTGGGAAAAGTTTTCATCGCGAGGACGTCCGCCATCATGTGCTGACAGCCTATATGGGGTTGATCAAACAGATTGATGATCAAATGGGTGTTCTTTTTGATCATCTCAAGAAAACCGACCGCCTTAAGGATACGATCATTATTTTAACCTCTGATCATGGGGATTACATGGGCGATCACTGGCTTGGGGAAAAAGACCTGTTCCATGAGCCATCGGTCAAAGTGCCGTTGATCATTTACGACCCTTCGCCTGACGCTGACCCCACCCGTGGGCAGACCTGTGATGCCTTGGTCGAAGCCATTGATCTTGCGGCAAGTTGCATTGAATGGGCGGGCGGCGCTGTTCCTGATGAAATCATCGAAGGCCGCAGTTTAAGGCCATTTTTATATGGGGATAAGCCTGATCAATGGCGAGAGGTCGTGGTCAGCGAATATGATTACTCCACCACACCAATGGCTGATCAATTGCAGGTTAGCGCAAAAGACGCCCGGCTCTTTATGATTGCTGATCACCGCTGGACATTCATCCACGCGGAAGGCGGCTTGCCGCCAATGTTGTTCGATCGCCTCAACGATCCCAATGAATGGCATGATTTAGGGCGCGATCCTGCGTATCACGCGCAACGGGAATGGGGCTATCAGCATTTGCAAGACTGGGCTTTGCGATGCGCGCAACGCAGCACCATCAGTGATAAGGCCTTGGTGGCGAGACGGCAAAACAGCCGCGGCACCGGCATTATCATCGGCGCATATGATCAAGACGATGTGAGCGATGAAGATATGCAGTTTTATCGTGGCAAGGCGCGTCAAAATCACTTGAAAGAATAACCCATTGGGCTTGGAATAACGGCGGGTAATCGTCTAGGATAGGCGCAGAACCCGTTCGTCAACCATGGAGGCTTGCATGGCGCCCATCAGCCGATACCCTGTCCCTGACTTATCCAGCCTGCCCGATGATCTGCAGCAGATGATCAAAGACGTGCTGGAAAAAGCAGGGTTTATCCCTAATGTCTTCCTGACGCTGGCGCATCGGCCTGACGAATTGCGCGCTTTCTTTGCCTATCATACGGCGGTGATGGATCGCCCCTCTGGCCTCAGCAAGGCGGAGAAAGAAATGATCGTCGTGGCCACCTCGGCTGAAAATGATTGTCTTTACTGCGTCATTGCCCATGGCGCTATTCTTCGGGTTTATGAAAAAAACGCCATGATCGCCGATCAAATCGCCACCAATTATCGCAAAGCGGATATCACCGACCGGCAAAAGGTCATGCTCGATTTTGCAGTGAAGGTTTGCCACGACTCCGCGAAAGTGAATGATGATGATTTTGCCCTCATGCATGAGCATGGTTTCAGCGATGACGATATTTGGGATATTGGCGCGATCACGGCTTTGTTTGGGTTGAGCAATCGCATGGCTAGCCTCATTTCCATGCGACCTAATAATGAATTCTACGCGCTTGGTCGCACGCCCCGATAACCTTTCCACCCTCAATAAAAGGAACACCCATGGACCCGCGATTAAAGGATGTCAGCGCCTTTCAAGGCTTTAACAAGCATAACGGCATTGAAGTGGTGGATTGGCAAGATGGCTCAGGCCGTGTCACCCTCACCCCCAGCAGTGATCATACCAATCCAGCGGGATTGATCCATGGTGGGGTTTTAATGACCATGCTGGATGTGGTAATGGCGCTGTCGGGCAGTTATGACCCGCCCCCCTTAAAACTGATGCCCGGACTAACCTTGACCCTAAACACGCAATTCATCACGGCCGCGCGTCCCGATGACGGCACCTTGATCGCCTCGGCGACCAAAACAGGCGGCGGTAAAAATATCTTTTTTTCCGAAGGTGAAGTGCGAACGGAAGACGGCAAATTAATTGCGACCGCCACCGGCGTGTTCAAAAAGGGACGTCAACCCGAGGCAAATAAGGCTTAGATTTTACTGGCGAAATTGCTGGTGGCAGGCTTTGCAACTTGCGGCTAAATCCCTAAAGGCGGATCGAGACGCTTCAGCATCGCCGTCTTGCGCCAAGGTCATCAAGCGGCGGGCGGCCTCGGCGTTTTTGGCGGCGGCGGCGGCAAATTCATCTGGCTTTTCCCAAATCACATCAAGGGCTTCCGATGGTTTTTCATTCGACCCTTCAGGGAAATAGGACACCATCTCATTCGCCCAAGTTTCGATGCCCTCAGCGTATTCAATAAGGCGATCAAAATCCCCCAATGTCACGGCATTGGCCATGGCTTTCATAGCGTCTTGGCTGGCTTTGAAGCGATCCATGCGTTCTTTGACAACGCCCGTCGCACCACTATGGGCATTGCTATTGGATGTCGTGAAACCAAACATCAAGGTGACCAACGCCACCATGATCAAGCCAAAAAGTTTTTGCATCGGGTTATGCCTTAAACAATTGATCCGTCAGATCATTGAGCGGATCACCAAAGAAAGCTCTATCCTGCATCGTTTTGAAATCAATGTCAAAACAAGCCGACATGGCGGAACAATAGACGGAGCGAGCATCAATCGTGGCGTTCAAATCCTGCCGCTCAAAGAGATGCTTGGTGGCAAGACCTGGCCAATCGGCATAGACTTGAGGTGACTTAACCAATCCCCCTGCCATCAACACCGCGGTGCCATAGCCATGTTCCGTGCCATAGCCGCCATTTTGTTCCACTTTGCGGCCGAATTCCGTCAAGGTCACAATCAAGGTGTTGTCAAATTGATCGCCAAGCCCGTTGCGCAATTCTTGTAAGACTTTATCGAAATCCGCCAAGCATTCGCCATGGGCGCCATCTTCACCGCCTTGGGCGGCGTGGGTATCAAACCCGCCAATATCAAACACAGCAACGCGCGGCCCGTCTTCGCGCCGCAATTCTTGCGCCGCCACAACCGCCAATTCATGGGCTTGGTTATCACCGCTTCGTTGCATCATGGAAACCGGCCGTGATCGGACGCGATTCATTACCTCCGCCAAGGCTGACCCTTCGGAATAGGAACTTTGAATGACGCTCAGGTCACCGTCTTTGGGCAGGCTCATCCATGTGGGGAAGAAATTATCAAGGGTATTATTGCCGCGCAACAGTAACGGCATGGGAAGTGAGATTGCAAGCCCGCCCAAGGCTGACACTTCAATCCCGCGGCCGAGCCAGCCTGTTTTTTCCGCGTAAGGGGTATGCCCCCCGCTTTCCATCAGGTTTTGACCATCAAAGTGAGACCGCAAAGTGTATGGGATCGAGGTGGCGTGAACCACCGCCGCTTTGCCGTCTTGCCAGCAATCATAGAAAGACTTTAACCGCGGGTGAATATTGAAATCCGAGGTGAGTTTTTTCACCCCAGTCACCAGAATATCCGGCCGCACCCGTTCCATCTTGCTGTCATTGGGCTGGATCGCGGTAAGGCCGTCCATCCCACCTCTTAACATCACCACCACAAAATTTTTCTTCCTCATGGTAGCTGCGCGGGCGTTGAACAAGGGCGATCCCAGCAACGTGAGCGATCCCATACCCGAAATAAAATGTCGGCGGCTTATGGTCATACTTTTAACATCCATTCGCTTGAGAACAGGGCCTGCCCCATTCGTTTTGGATTAGAGTAAAAATCAACGTTTTTCGCCTTATGCAGGAAATAATTTACATCATCAAAAGCGTCGAAATTCTTTTCCGCCACTTTGTGATAATCCGGAAAAGCGCTGTATTTCGGGTCATTGGCAAATTTGCTCGACGCCGCCAAACGACGGATCAGTAATTCCGGCGATAACCATTCTTCTTCGGTGTCTGGCCAGCCATTGGGCTGCGATGGCGCTAAAAGGTTATGGCCCAATTCCCGCATAATGATATCAGGTTGACGCGCGAGTTGGCTCGGTCTGGATTTAAAATCATAGGCCATGACTTCCGGTGAAGGTGGCCAATTTAACCCTGACATCCGAACGCATTGCAGCAGCCAAACTTCTGGATTGAGAAACTTTTTATGCGAGCCGGTGTGGTCATAGACAACTTTGATCAGGGCTTTATAGACCGATGGCAAGTCCCCATCGGTTTTCTCCCAAGCGTCCACCAGTGGCGCGACCATAGCATCCGTCGGCTCATCGGTAACAAAATGCCGAACCAATTTCCAACTGATGAAACGACGCGTCGAAGGATGCGCGCAAAGGTCTTCAATGACATCAAATAATTTCGTTTCAGAAGAAATGCCGCGTTGTTTATAGCCTTTCCCCAAGACTTCATGGGTGCCCGGTTCATGTTTTTTGGAATTGAAATCAACGGGGTTGCATTCTTCGCGTTTCTTCGACCATTTGTTTTCCCACCCCGCCATAATGTAAGCGAGATTGATCACATCTTGCTGGCTGTATCCAGCCGCCGGTGACACGGTGTGCAATTCCAACAATTCGCGGGCGTGATTTTCATTGACCGTAGCAG
>CAJXME010000102.1 GCA_913056245.1 uncultured Alphaproteobacteria bacterium
GAACCAGAACAGGATCGCTTTCCGGCCCGGACCACGCGCCGAGGGTAAAATCTGAATAAAACGACGATCGTTTTCCATGGCCACGCTGGGCATACATCAAGACCAAATCAGCGGTCATGGGATCGCGCTTCCATTTATACCACAGCCCTTTGATGCGGCCATGTTGATAGGTTGACCCCCTCGCTTTCAGCATTAAGCCCTCGATCAGGCTGTCTTGGCGGCAGTCTTCGCGCCATTGCTCGAGGTCTTGGGTTTGGGTGAAGTGAAGTTCTTCGGACATATCGATGAGGGGGGTTCCCCAAGCCTTAACTCGTTCCGCTAATCGCGCGCGGCGGGTTTCGATCGGCTCTTGCCGCAAGTCTTCATCGCCATCAAAAAGCAAGTCATATAACCGCAGGAATACCGGCCGATCGGCGATCAATTTCGCGTCTGCCTTTTTGCGGTTAAGCCGTTGTTGCAGATGCTGGAACGGTTCAATCTGTTGCGGTGATCCTGCCAGCAATTCGCCATCGACCACGCCGCGCCATCCCCAATCAAGCGCTAATTCTGGAAAGGCCGCGTTGATGACATCGCCGGAGCGCGAGAACAAACGCACCTCATCATCACCAGCGGCGAGTTGCACCCGGGCGCCATCCCATTTCCATTCCACCAAATAATCTTGCGGCTGGATGTTATCGGTGCGGTCATCGTCAATCGGATGCGCCAGCATCAAGGGGCGGAACACAGCCCGCCCATCGGCGGAAGGTTTGTCGCCCTGCCCATCAAGCCAATGAAAAAGCGCATCATAGGGCGGGGTGAGCAGGGGCCATATTTCTTCAATGTCTTCAACGGGCTTTTGGTAAGTTTCCGCCAAAGCCAGCCGCATCATCCGTGCCGAAACCCCACCCCGCATCCCGCCGGTGATGAGTTTCAGCAGCCCCCATCGCCCCGTCACATCCAATTGATCAAGCCAAGATTTGATCAGGTCTTCGGCGTCATGAGGGGAGGCTTGGCGAAGGGCTATGATCATCTCGCCAAGGCTGGGCAGATTATGCTTCGGTCGATCATTGGATTCCGGCCAAATCAGCGCGACGGTTTCAGCCAAATCCCCCACAAAATCATAACTCAGCGCAAAGAGGTCTTCATCCATCAGCCCTGCCGCAAGACGGCGCACCACGCTTGATTTGACGCGCCCCAAATCAAGGTCATCATTCAGCGCCGCCACCCCCCAGCCGCGATCAGCCGGCGAAGTTTCTTTCAGCCACGCCGATAACAGCGTCAGTTTTGCGTTGCGTTGCGGGGCAAAGAGCAATCGTTCAAGCAGGCCAGCAAAATCCTTCATTCCGCGTCATCCTCATACCCGATGAGCGATAAGGCGCGGGCGTTGATGCCTTTCAAGGTTAACGCGCGGATCAAGGCATCTTCGCGGCCATGGGTGACCCAGACTTCGCCGGGGTTAATCTCATCAATGGTCGCCAAAAGATCATGCCAATCGGCATGGTCGGAGAGGATCAGCGGCATTTCAACGCCCGATTGTTTGGCGCGCTGACGTATCTGCATCCAGCCTGAGGCCATCACCACCAGCGGATCGGGCAAACGCCTTGCCCATTTATCGGCAATCGCTGACGGTGGGGCGATGACAATTTCCCCCGCCAGATCAGCGCGCGGCTTGCCTTTTTCGCCCGCCGTGGCTGGCCGCAAATCGCCAAGATCAACGCCGAGGTCTTGATACAATTGGCAGAGTTTTTGTTGCGCGCCATGCAGATAAATCGGACGCTGATACCCCGCTTGCCGCAATAGGGCGATGATCCGTTGCGCCTTGCCCAAAGAATAAGCCCCGATCACATGGCAGCGTTCGGGAAAAACCTTGATAGACGCCAATAATTTTGCGATTTCCCCTTCGGGTTCAGGATGCCGAAAGACAGGCAGGGCAAAGGTCGCTTCGGTGACAAAAACATCACAAGCCACGGGCTTAAAAGGCGGGCAAGTGGGGTCTGATTTGCGTTTGTAATCGCCGGAGACGACGACCCGCTTGCCGCCGTGGTCAATCACAATTTGCGCCGCCCCCAAGACATGACCCGCTGGTTCCATGCGGATGGTCACATCGCCCAGCACCATGCTTTCACCATAGGCCAAGGGCGTCTGTTTTTCCGTGAAATTTTCGCCGTAACGCGCCGCCATAATGGCTAGGGTTTCTGGGGTTGCGATCACATGACTATGGCCGGGGCGGGCGTGATCCGCGTGGCCATGGGTGACGACCACGCGATCACTTTTCCGCAAGGCATCGATAACAAATCGGCTGTCTTGATGGCCTGTATCAACACTCAGCCCAGCGACTTCAGGTTTGATCCATGAGGATACGGGCACCGATGCTATCCTTTCTTGAGATGAACTTTTCTGTGGGGTTAATCTTTCACCCCAAAAAGTTTTTTGAATTCATCGGGGTCGAGTTTTGACAAATCTTCGCGCAATTCGGTGCCGACTTTCATGCCGCGTTCAACCGCCGGGCGGCTGATCATGGTTTTGCGCCATTCCGCGACATGAGGATAATCATTGATATCCACGCCTTGGCGTTCATAGGTGCGCGTCCAAGGGAAGGCCGCGATATCGGCGATGGAATAATCATCCCCCGCCAGCCATTTGGTCTTAGCCAAGCGGCGATCCATCACGCCATAAAGACGGTTTGATTCTTTGGAATAGCGATCCATGGCGTAATCAATCTTTTCCGGCGCGTAAAAATTAAAGTGATGCGCTTGCCCCAGCATAGGACCAAGCCCCCCCATCTGCCACATCAGCCATTCAAAGACCGCGACGCGACCCGGGCCAGAGGCGGGCATCAATTGCCCGGTTTTTTCCGCCAAATAAAGCAAGATCGCCCCGGATTCAAAAACCGTCTGCGGCGCCCCGCCCGTGTCATGGTCGATGATCGCTGGCATCCGATTGTTTGGGCTAAAGGCAAGGAAGGCGGGGTCAAACTGATCGCCTTTGCCGATATTGACGGGCTTTATGGTGTAATCCAATCCCATTTCTTCAAGGGCAATGGTGATTTTATGGCCATTCGGGGTCGGCCAATAGTAGAGATCAATCATCGTGGTGTCGCTTTCTTCATGTTGGGATTCATCGGGGTAAGTGTGTCTTAAGGGGGTGATGTTTTCAAATCATACTCTATATTTAAGCGATGTTTCCAAAATGTCGATGATTGAAATTGACCTGACCACGCCCTGACCACACTATGTCCCTTTTTGCCCAACATTCTGACTTGCCGCCAAGCCTTCAGCATTGGTTTGATGCCAAGGGTTGGCAGTTGCATGATCATCAGGCGGCGATGATCAACCATGGGCTTCAAGGGCAATCGTGCCTTTTGGTGGCGCCGACGGGAACGGGCAAAACTTTGGCGGGGTTTCTGCCTAGCCTGATCGCGCTTGATCGCATCCCAAGCGAAGGCTTGCACACCATCTATATCTCGCCCTTAAAAGCGCTTGCGGTGGATATTGAACGGAATTTGACCGCGCCCTTGGCGGAAATGAACCCGGATATTCGCGCCGAAACCCGAACCGGTGATACGCCGCAAGCCAAGCGTCAACGCCAGCGCGAACGCCCGCCGCATATTTTGATGACGACGCCAGAATCGCTTGAATTGATGCTGACATGGTCTGATGCCGCAGCGTTTTTTGGGCAAGTGCAATGCGTTATTTTGGATGAAATCCATGCGCTGGTGGGGCAAAAGCGCGGTGATCTCTTGGCCTTGTCCCTCTCGCGGTTGCGCCGTCTTGCGCCCGGGGCAAGGATGGTGGGGTTATCAGCAACGATTGCCAATCCCGCGGCTCTCAAGGGCTGGCTTGATCCTGACCCTCAGAAAGTGGCGGTGATCCGAGCAAAAACCTCCCGCAAGCCTGACGTTGACGTTTTAATGAAATCTGGTGATTTGCCTTGGGCGGGTCATTCCGCGGCTTACGCGGTGGAGGATATCTACGCCCATATCAAAACCCATGACACCACCCTTGTTTTCGTCAATACACGGGCGCAAGCCGAAATCCTTTTTCAATCCTTGTGGCGGCTCAATGATGACAATCTTTCCATCGGCCTACATCACGGGTCTTTATCCGCCGAACAACGGCGGCGGGTCGAAGCGCATATGGCAAAGGGTCAGCTGCGCGCGGTGGTCGCCACATCATCGCTTGATCTTGGCATCGATTGGGGGAATGTCGATTTGGTGATCCAAGTTGGCGCGCCCAAAGGCACGGCGCGTTTGCTGCAACGGATTGGGCGTTCTGGGCATCGGTTTGATCGCACGTCGAAAGCCATTCTGGTGCCCGCTAATCGCTTTGAAGTGTTTGAATGCATGGCGGCGCTCGCGGATATTGACCAAGGGATTCTCGATGATCCTGATGATCATCCCGGCGGGCTTGATGTCTTGGCGCAGCATATGGTGGGGATGGCGATTTCTGACCCGTTTCACCCCGATGATCTGTATCACGAAGTGTGCCAAGCCTATCCTTACCGTGATTTAACCCGTGACGATTTCGACGCCACGTTGGATTTTGTCGCGACAGGCGGCTATGCGCTGAAAGCCTATGAGCGGTTTCATAAATTGGCGCCGGGGCGCGATGGCTTATACCGCATCGCACATCGCAGCGTGGCCTTGCAATGGCGATTGAACGCGGGAACGATTGTCGAAACCCACACGTTGAGCGTGCGAATGCGCGGGGCTGGAACACTGGGCAAGATCGAAGAATATTTTGTTCAGTCTTTGGTGGCAGGGGACACGTTTATTTTCGCGGGACGAGTCTTGGCTTTTCTGGGCATCAAAGCCTCCGTGGTGGAGGTCGCGCCCGCGCAAGCCACCGAACCGAAAGTCCCCGCCTATGCCGGGGGACGTTTGCCGCTCACCACCAATTTAGCAGAACGCATCCGAGTGATGATCGCCGATCCATCGGGCTGGTCGCTTTATCCCGATAGCGTGCAGCAATGGCTATCGATCCAACGCTGGAAATCCAGCCTGCCAAGCCCTGATCAATTGCTGGTGGAGACCTTTCCGCGTGGGAAAAAGCAATTTTGCGTGATCTATGGTTTTGAAGGGCGCAACGCGCATCAAACGCTGGGGATGCTGTTGACGCGCCGCATGGAACGCGCTGGGCTGAAACCGATTGGCTTTGTCGCCACCGATTACGCGCTCGCCCTCTGGTCGTTGGAAGCGGTCGAAAGCCCCCATGACTTGCTGTCAGCCGATATGCTGGGGGATGATCTCGAAGAATGGATGCAGGAAAGCGCGATGATGAAGCGGTCATTCCGCACCGTCGCGACCATCGCGGGGCTCTTGGAAAAGCGCCATCCCGGGGCTGA
>CAJXME010000103.1 GCA_913056245.1 uncultured Alphaproteobacteria bacterium
TATCTTTATCCAACAGTTTTCAGATTGTAGTTGAAGTCAGTAATCCCATGAAGTTATTCGCCGTTAGAATACAGCCAACCTTCCGTTGCAAAAATAAGAAAGCGGGGAAGCAAATACTTTGGCACCGCGCTCACGACTTTGAGTACCACGAGGTTAGAGTACTTAAGAGTTCCAAAAACAATCAGTCTGAACTCGTTCCAAGAAGATACAACCTCGTCGCCCAACCCTTTACCAATCATTATAGTTAGATCAACTGCACAGTTTTTTACTTCATTGCTCAACTCCTATGAGGATCTGATCTTCCCTAGGATTTATAGAAACAGACAATCAGAGGGTTCCTAAAGGAGTCGTATGAAGATCATTTGATGTCTAGACCGAAAGAGTTGTTGGGAGATCCTCTGAACTCGCGGCCATAGCAGTTTGTTGACGATTTTCCGGTTGCCCGACCATAGGTGTTGTTTGCTGATCCTGTGAGTTCTCAGCCATTGGAGCTGTTTGTTGACCTGTAGGAAAAACTGGATTTTAAAAAGTATTTTGCGGAAGTGACTTCAAGAATTTTGCCACAATATTTTGCTACTCATTGGGAAGATGTTTTTGAATGGACGAATTCTCTCCAGTTTGTTCAACTATTCTCGCCAGATCTGGTGTTTTTAATCCAATTTTTGCTTGAAAACATATCGATATCAAACAAGACGTCACGGCCGCGAGACAATTGCGCATCCACTGGCGCTTTTGGGGTGCCGTAATAATGATCAAAGACCTTGGCGTATTCAAAAAAATCATCACGATTGATCATCAATTGGAAATCTTCATTGGATACAAAACTGTAATCCACGCCTTCGACTTCGCCCGGGCGGCGTTTGCGGCTGGTGGCGGAAACCGACAGATGCAAATTGTCATCCGCTTCCAATAATTGCCGAGAGATCGACGATTTCCCCGCCCCCGAAGGAGACGATAGCACCAGCATCAAACCCCGGCGATTGATGGGCTGTAACGGCTGAGAAGACATGATCAATCCTTTATGACGGGGATAGAAACTGCCGATAATATAGCGGTTCAGCCCCCCTTGCTCAATGACTATCGACTGCGCTTACATCGGATCAATTCACAACACCATCACTGGCTTTGCTGTTTTTTAATCGCCTGCCACGCGCGAACATTGCGGTTATGTTCGCCCAACGTCTTGGCAAACGCATGACCGCCCGTGCCATCGGCGACGAAGTAATAATAGCCGGTGTCTTGAGGCTGCAGCACCGCTTGCAGGGACGCCTCACCGGGGTTGCAAATCGGCGTGATGGGCAAGCCTGGAATACGATAGGTGTTCCACGGCGATTGATGCTCCCAATGGCGGCGCAATAAGGTCGCCACCTCTTCGCCCGCCTGCCGCAATCCGTAAAGAACCGTGGGATCAGATTGCAAGCGCATCCCTGCCCTCAGGCGATTGATGAAAACCGACGCCACTTTATCGCGTTCCGCCGCAAGACCCGTTTCTTTTTCGACAATCGACGCTAAGATGATCGCTTCTTCAAGGGAGTTGATGGGTAGATTTTTTTGCCGATTTGCCCAAAGCGCGGCAAACCGCATTTCTTGCAGTGATTGCATCCTTTTTATCACCTCACCGCGATCCGTTCCGCGCGTAAAGGCATAGGTTTCCGGCAAAAGAGAGCCTTCGGCAGGTTGCGGGGTGATGGCGCCCGTCAGTCGATCATCGGCCATGAGAGCGGTGATAATCTCCGCGCTGGTCCAGCCTTCGGGGGCGGTGAATTGATGCTGGATCGATTGCCCGTCATGGATAATATCCATTGCCATCGACAGTGACGTGCCTTTCGGCAAGGCAAATTCCCCGGCTTTTGGCAGATAGCCTCGCCCCCGCCGGATTTCTTCGATGCGCATCACCAGCACCGGATGCTCAATCCCAACGCTGTTTAGCCTTGCACTGATCGCCGCTCGGCCATCCCCCGGCTTAATGATCACCGCTTGATCATCGACAAAAATCGCAGGCCGGTTGAGGATCGAATGAACATAAACGCCCCCAGCCAAAAGCGTGAAAACCGTCAGAAGCAGCACCATGAGGCTCAACCGCCCAAGCCAAGAGGGCGATGACTGCTGTTCGTCTTCTGGGGTCGTTTTGGTCATAGGAATCCTTTCGCTTAACTTGAACGCTTGGTCAAGCCAATCGAAAGATCATGATAACGGATAAAACCCGATTAGTCAGGCTTGCCGACAATCAGCGACGCGTTGGTGCCGCCAAAGCCAAAGGAATTGGACATGGCGTTGCGAACAACCCGTTTCTTGGACTGATGCGGGACAAGATCAAGCCCAGCCACTTCATCGGCGGGATCATCGAGGTTCAAGGTCGGCGGCACGATATCGTCTTTGGTCGCCATGATCGAGAAAATCGCCTCAATCGCCCCTGCCGCGCCCAGCAAATGCCCTGTGGCGCTCTTGGTCGAGGACATCGACATGGTCGCCATCGCGTCACCAAACAAACGCTTAACCGCGCCCGCTTCAATCAAATCCCCAAGGGGAGTTGAGGTGCCATGGGCGTTGACGTAATCGATATCCGATTGATTAAGACCTGAATCCTTCAGCGCCGCTTGCATGGCGCGGAACCCGCCATCGCCGTCTTCAGCGGGCGCGGTAATGTGATGCGCGTCACCGGACAGGCCATAGCCTTTGATTTCCGCGTAAATCTTAGCGCCGCGGGCTTTCGCGTGTTCGTAATTTTCCAAAACCACGATGCCGCTGCCTTCGCCCATAACAAAACCATCACGGCCTTTATCCCAAGGGCGAGAGGCTTTCGATGGCGTGTCATTGTAACTGGTGGATAACGCCCGCGCCGCCGCGAAACCAGCCATGCCAAGCCGGCAAATCGCCGCTTCCGCACCGCCCGCCACCATGACATCTGCATCGCCATATTTGATCAGACGCGCGGCATCGCCAATCGCGTGTGAGCCGGTGGAACAAGCCGTCACCACCGAATGGTTCGGGCCTTTGAAGCCGTATTTAATCGACACTTGACCGGAGATAAGGTTGATCAAAGACGACGGGATGAAGAATGGGCTGATGCGGCGTGGGCCACGTTCATCCATCAGTTTGCCGGTCTCATAAATCGTTTGCAGGCCACCGATCCCCGAGCCGATCAAGACGCCTGTGCGGCATTTTTGATCTTCGGTTTCCGCCACCCAGCCGGAATCTTGAACGGCCATTTGCGCCGCCACAATGCCGTAAAGAATAAAGGGATCAATTTTGCGTTGATCCTTCGGCTCCACCCAATCATCGGGATTGAACGTGCCGTTGCTGCCATCACCGCGGGGGATCATCCCCGCGATCTGGCATGGTATATCATCCACTTCAAAACGATCAATCTTGCCAAAACCATTTTGACCATCAAGGAGGGATGACCAATTGTGATCGAGGCCTGCACCAAGCGGGCTTAAAATCCCCATCCCTGTGACAACGACACGAGTCATATCAACACCGATGTTTTGAAGGATAAAATGTTAGGAACCGTTTGCCGATACGAAATCAACAGCGTCCTTAACAGACTGAATTTTTTCAGCAGCATCGTCTGGAATTTCGCACCCAAATTCTTCTTCGAATGCCATGACGAGTTCTACGGTATCGAGGCTATCAGCACCAAGATCGTCAATGAAGCTAGCGCTTTCGACAACTTTGGATTCTTCAACGCCGAGATGTTCAACAACAATCTTTTTTACGCGATCAGCAATGTCACTCATTATGTGCTCCCCTTGAGACGGGTTAAGATGTTAACCCTAGTCTAATCATTGATCCATTTAGGCTAGGGCAAATTTGAGGTTTGATAGCAGATAAATCTCGCCATGACTACCCTAGAGATAGCCATTATTTAACCTGTTTTTGCAGTTTTATACAAGATGCAGTTTACAGCATCGCCATCCCGCCATTGATATGCAGGGTTGCGCCGGTCATATACCCCGCTTCTTCGCTGGCCAAATACGCGACAGCGGCGGCGATTTCACGCGCTTCACCCAAGCGTCCAGCCGGAACATTCCCCAACAAATTGGCTTTTTGATCATCGGTCAGCGCATCGGTCATCGGCGTGCTGATAAAGCCCGGCGCGATCACATTAGCGGTGATCCCTCGTGACGCGACTTCCGCCGCCAGCGCTTTGGTGAAGCCGGTCATCCCCGCCTTGGCCGCCGCGTAATTCGCCTGACCAGGATTGCCCGTATAGCCCACAATCGAAGACATTTGAATGATCCGCCCCCAGCGGTTTTTCATCATGCCGCGCAACACCGCCCGCGACAAAATCATCGCGGCGTTGAGATTAACCTCCATCACAGCGTCCCAGTCTTCATCTTTCATCCGCATCATCAGACCATCGCGGGTGATCCCAGCGTTATTGACCAAAATATCAACAGGCTTGCCGGTTTTTTCCGCGGCATGATCGGCCAGTCCTGTCACGGCTTCGCGATCAGATAAATTCGCCGTCAGAGCATGGCAACGATCGCCCAGATCAGCCATCAGGTCATCCAAGGCGTTCTGGCGGGTTCCCGTCAAGACAACTTCAGCGCCTTGGCTGTGTAAGGCTTTCGCCACTTCCGCGCCAATGCCGCCGGTTGCTCCTGTGATCAAGGCCGTGCGGCCATTTAGGTCAAACATGATGATCCTCTTATGTTGTGGTCTTTACAAATTGGCCAATTACAAACTGGCTAAAAACGCATCCAAATCCTCAGGCGTTTCGATGGAACTGGCTTCAGCGTCGGGTAATGTGCGCTTCACCAGCCCAGCCAAAACCTTGCCCGTGCCCAATTCGACAAAGCGGGTGATGCCGTTCGCCGACATATTCATCAAGGTTTCGCGCCACCGCACCATGCCCGTGACTTGGGTGATCAGATTCTCGCGTAATGTGGACGGCTCGCTTTCAGCCATGGCCGTGATGTTGCAATAGACCGGCAGGCTCGGGGAATGAATCACGACTTCCGCCAAAGCTTTGGCCATCGCATCAGCCGCCGGCGCCATCAATCGGCAATGGAAAGGAGCGCTGACAGGCAATTTCACGCCTTTGCGAATGCCCATTTCTTTGGCGATCACCAGCGCGTCATCGACTTCCGCCACCGCGCCGCTAATCACCACCTGCCCCGGGGCATTATCATTGGCGATATCCAGCGCGGTCCAGTTTTTCGCCGCCATAATATCTTGGGCTTGTTCGATGGTCGCGCCCAGCAAAGCCGCCATCGCGCCCTCTCCCACTGGCACCGCCTCTTGCATCGCATCGCCGCGCTTGCGCAACAAGGCGGCGGCGGTTTTAACAT
>CAJXME010000104.1 GCA_913056245.1 uncultured Alphaproteobacteria bacterium
AATCTGGATATTAACCGCGCCGCCCGATCTTCCCTCAACGGCCATGGATCAAAAGTCTTTTGGTTCACGGGGCTGTCAGGGTCGGGCAAATCAACCATTGCCAATGAATTTGCCAAATTGCTCCACGCTCAAGGCATCCGCACCTATATTCTGGATGGCGATAATATTCGCCATGGCCTCAATAAAGATTTGGGCTTTACCGACGCCGATCGCGTGGAAAACATCCGCCGCATCGCGGAAGTCGCCAAATTGATGGTTGATGCTGGGCTTGTGGTGCTGACGGCGTTTATTTCGCCCTTCCGCGCGGAACGTGAAATGGCGCGGCGGTTGTTTGAAGACGGTGATTTCATCGAAGTCTTTGTCGATACGCCTTTGGAGGTCTGTGAAGCGCGCGACGCCAAAGGGCTTTACGAAAAGGCGCGGCGCGGCGAATTGCCAAACTTCACCGGCATTGACAGCCCTTACGAAGCGCCTGTTGATCCCGAATTTCACCTGACCCAATATGACGTCAGCGCCGAGGAGAGCGCCGGAGATTTGCTGGCATCAATTCGTGATCAATTTGGCGATTTCTAAAGCGGTATTCGCCCTTCTCGGCTGACCGAAGCCAAGGTTAGATTTGGTAATAATCGCGGTACCATTCCACAAATCGCGCCACCCCTTTTTCCACGGGAACCGAGGGCGAAAAGCCGGTGAGTTCTTTGAGCAAATCATGCGAGGCGAGGGTCGCGGGAACATCGCCCGGCTGCATATCCATCATGTTCATTTGCGCAAAAATACCGAGGGCGTTTTCCAACGCTTTGATGTAATCCATCAGCGCCACAGGTTGCCCATTGCCAATATTGACGACGCGCCATGGCGCCACGGGCGATAGGCTATCGCCGTCAATCGCCTCATCATGACGCGCATCGGCCAAAGGCGGGATGGCATCGACCAATTGGGCAATGCCCATCACCAAATCATCGACATAGGTGAAATCCCGCTGCATCTGGCCATGGTTATAGACATCGATCGGCTGACCCGCGAGCATCGCCTTGGCAAATTTGAAGAGCGCCATATCAGGTCGCCCCCAAGGACCATAAACGGTAAAAAATCGAAACATGGTCACGGGGATTTGAAACAGATGGGCATAGGAATGCGCCATGGCTTCATTGGCTTTTTTGGTGGCCGCGTAAAAGGACAATTGATGATCGGTTGATTGGGTTTCGGTAAAGGGCATTTCGGTATTCGCGCCATAAACCGATGAGGTCGACGCCATCAACAAATGCTCAACGCCGATCTGTCGCGCCGCTTCCAAGACATTAAAACTGCCGATTAAATTGGAATCCACATAAGTCCGAGGATGATCAATCGAATAGCGCACCCCCGCTTGCGCCGCCAAATGAATGATCACATCAGGGCGGTGATCACGGCAGGTTTGCATCAATCGCTCAGCGTCTTCCAACATGGCTTCCACCGCTGAAAAATGTTGATGCTGAAGAAGCATTTGATGGCGTTTTTGCTTTAGGCTCACGTCATAATAATCGGTCATCCCATCATAGCCGATGACGCGATGCCCTTGGCTCAACAGCAGATTTGCCAAGTGATAGCCGATAAATCCAGCCGTGCCTGTGATCAAAAAACAACGCAAAGATTGTGTCATGCTGCCACTCAAATTTCCGATTTCCAACAGATTAAGCCAGATCAAGTTTCGCCAGCAACCTTTAATCAGCATGATCCGTTGAAATCAGTTCATTCTTCTTTTACAAATTAATGATATGATTGATCCGAAACAAGAAAACTTCTGTTTGGTTTGATGACCTTCAGACTGGATAAAATTTTAACCACTTTAACCCTGAAGCCCATATTTGGTCATGTTGCCCCTCGAAACAGCCGGTCTCTTTCAACTCATCGCCCTGCCTTTGGTCAGCACGGTTTTGGCCATTGTCATCGCCAAGAAAGGCGCACGCCCTCTTGGCTTGATCGACAGCCCTGATGCGCGCAAACAGCATCATGGCGAAATCCCTCTTGTGGGGGGAATTGGCTTGATGTTTACCCTTTGCCTGATGATCACGCTTCAAAACGCCTGGGGCAGTGACCTTGGGGTGATCGCGCTTTGGTGCGTGCCGATTTTCATCGTGGGGTTGATGGATGATCGGTCTGTGCTGCCTTGGGCGTGGCGGCTGACGGTGCAAATCACCGCCGCGTTAGGCGTGATCGCCACCACGGGGCTGACCATTGAATTTGTGGGGAATTATCCGATTTTGGGGGCGGTTTTCCTTGGGCCTTTGGCCATCCCACTCACGGTGTTTGCGATTACGGGGCTTTCGAACGCCTTTAATATGATCGATGGCGTGGATGGGTTATGTTCCGGGATCGCGCTAATTGCGCTGGCTGGACTTTGGCTTCATATCCGCGGGGCAGACCCGTTCTTTGATGCTGTTCTCATCACGCTGATCATCGCCTTGCTGGTGTTTATGGCGTTCAATTTACAATCCAATCCCAAGCATAAAATCTTTTTGGGGGATGCCGGAAGTGTAAGTTTAGGATTCCTGATTGGCTGGTTCATGATTAAATCCAGCCAAGGAAGCGCGCCCATGATTGACCCGCAATTCGCGGTATGGCTGGTGGCGCTCCCCTTGATGGATCAGATTTATGTCGTCATTAAACGCAGCAGCCAGAAAACAAATATTTTCAGACCTGACCGCAGCCATCTTCATTACACCCTAGCCGATAAAGGCATGGCCAAAGGCAAGGTCTTGATGACCTTGCTGTCCATGGCTAGCGGTTTGGTGATCATCGGCTCCGTTCTTGATCGAACCTTGGGGCAAGCGTCGGTCTTGATCCTGCTTGGCTTTACCGCCGCGGTCATTGCCTTCGTGCGGCGGTAAGGGCGCTGGGTTTCACCCTTTTCTAAAATTAGCCTTCTGAAATCAACATTGCAAAATTGACAACGCCCAAGCCTTCTCTATTCTAAATATCAGTGTTTTATAATTAAGGGTTTGTGTTTGTGGCGGGTTTTTCATCAAAAACATCGGTGTATGCCTTCAGCATTACCCTGGCTGCGCTTTTACTGCAGTCCTTTGTGATTTCCCCGTTAGAAGAAAATTTTCGCACCGATCAATATGTCAGCATCGTAAGTTTCGTCTATATCAGCCATGGCGTAAAATTGCTGTTGGCTTTGACTCTTGGTTTAGCCGCTTTTCCAGCGATTTTCTTAGCCGCGCTGATCAATGCCTTGCTGTTTTGGGGGGTATCAATCACGAGTTTTACAGGCGCTTTAATTGGCATAGTTAGCCTTGGCATACCGTTGATACTGCACAACGCGTCGGTTAAAAAAGACCTCTGGCACCCGCCGATTTTCAACAATGAAGTCGATTTCAGTGCATTATGGCTATATTTATCCTTTTCCTTGATCGCGTCCTTCGCCAATGGATTGCTGCATTCAGCCTTATATGGATTTCACAACGATGCCCTGCCTTTCTATTTTATTTTAGGAGACAATATCGGTGCCCTTGTGGTATTCTTATTGATAATGATGATACGACGGATTATTCTATTAAAAACGATTAGAGAATTAAGATGACAGATTTACGTTTATTTCTTGGTTTGTTGAAGATCACCGAAGACGCGGCCACAACCTTAGGGCTTGAAACCTTGACCCCGTCGGATCGCTTGATCCTATCCAAATTATGGGAACATTTCGGCAGCCAAAATGATGCCTTTGAAGTGGGTCCTGAATTCCTAGACCTGCTCAACGACGCCCATGGGAAATCAACCTCCCGCGCGCAGCTTTATAAGTCCTTGCGCAAATTGGAAGACAATAAGATCATTTTCCACACCGGCAGCCCCCGCAGCAAAAAATACGTCTTCGCTCAATAAGGGCGCGGCTTATTCGGTATAAAAGATTTCCCGATCCGGATCAGGATTGATAAATTCACTAACAATCGTGCGCTTGATGCCGTCTTCAAGTTCATAAGGCGGGGTAAATCCATCAAGATCAGATTTTGACGTCGCAAAAGCCGTGGTGGAACAAAACTTCTTGATGCGAATCGAACTGACGGGCAAGGTTTTGCCGGATAATTTTGCCCAGCCATCGGCCATATAGCCCAGCATCATCCCCAACCAATAGGGCAGACGCAACCCCGCGCCCTCTTGCTCGGTCAATTGGTGACGCACCTGCCGAACCAGTGTGTTCATATCCATATCGGGCGTGTCGACGTAATTATAGAGCGCGTAATCTTGCTTGGTGGCGAGGCATTGATTCAAAAACGCCACGACATTGCCGATATAAGCCATGGATTTTTGATTGCGGCCATGGCCGATCATGACAAAACGGCCCGATGCGATCTGCTGGAACAAGTTATAAACATTGCCGCGATTGCCTTCACCAAAGATCACCGTTGGCCGGAGAATAATCAGCGCGCGATCGTCTTGTTTTTGCCAAGAGCGAAGTATTTCTTCAGCGGCAAATTTGGTGCGGCCATAATCGTTAAAAGGGTTGATCGGCGCGGTTTCATCGGCGCCCGCTTCCGCAAAGCCATAAACCGCCACTGTACTGGTGAAAATGATTTTCCGAATGTTCTTTTCGGTACAAACTTGAGCGATATTGGCCGTGCCATCCACATTCGTGCGCTGATAATCTTGAGGGTCGCGCACATCATCACGATGCACCGCCGCCAAATGAATGATCACATCACCCGTAATGGTCTGGCGCAGGCTTTCGACATCGCGAATATCACCAATTTTACTTTTTTCAGGAAAGCGTTGGCTCAACTTGAGATCGATGATCTCAAAAGGGATTTGCTGATCGGCCAATTGCTGGCAAAAATTAGTGCCGACAAACCCTGCCCCGCCGATGATGGTGATTTTGGATGGCATATCTATTGCATGAGTTTCTTTGTTATCGCTTCACTCTTCATTAACACTACATGCAAAAGGTTTCAATTTATCTTCAATTTTGAGTGTCCTGTTAATGTTTAATTTAGGATTTTCTTGTATAAACATCTCATGATGATCTACCCAATCATATTATGCGGTGGGAGTGGGGAACGCTTATGGCCGCTATCAAGACGGTCTTACCCGAAGCAGTTTTTGAACCTCATCGGTCATGGCAGTTTGTTTCAACAAGCCGCCACTCGTCTCGGAGACAAAGCGCAAAAGCCCGTGGTGATCACCGGCGATGACCACCGTTTCATTGTGCGTCAGCAATTGCACGAAGCGCATATCGATAAAGCGGATGTGCTGATTGAACCGAATGGCAAAAACACCGC
>CAJXME010000105.1 GCA_913056245.1 uncultured Alphaproteobacteria bacterium
AAGCGGGGCTGGAAGGCTGTTGGGAAAAACTGCGCGATTGGAAAAAAACCAACCCCATGCCGCGGGCGGTGAATTTCATCACGGGCCCGTCTCGAACCGCCGATGTCGAAGCGACAATGGTGCTGGGCGCCCATGGTCCAAGACGCTTGCATCTGATCTTAGTTGACGAGAAATCGCCATGGCCAAAACTCCCCTAGATCAAGACGATCAAGCGCTTTGGCAAAAAGTCACGGAAACCGTGACGCCAAGCCGGGGGCAAATGGCGCGGCGGGCGCGGCTGACCCAAACCGAAACCCCCATCGCGGCGGCGGTAAAGATCAATCCTAAAAAACCAAACCCCACCCCTTTGGCGGTGCCGGAGCGCAAAACACCAAAAGGATTGATGCCCGCTGATCTTGATCACCATGGCTATGGCGGGATTTCGCGTGCCTCTGCGCGGTCGATGAAATCAGGGCAAGCGGGCTATAGCAAAAAAATTGATCTCCATGGCCTAACCCTTGCCGATGCCCATCAACGGCTTTTGTCGTTTTTATTGGCGGCGGCGGCTGAAGGCCATCGCCATGTCTTGGTGATCACGGGTAAAGGCTTGGCCAATAAAGGGAAAATCCGAAGCCATTTGCCCGTTTGGTTGAACGAGCCGCCCCTTTCAGCCCATGTGATCGCTTATTGCCAAGCGCAAATCAAAGACGGCGGCGCGGGGGCTTGGTATGTCAATTTGAGGCGCCGAGGATGACCCCTTTTGGCGTCAAATTGCGGCAGTTGCGCGAAAAAAAGGGCATGACCATGAGCGCCATGGCCAAAGCCCTTGGCATCACGCCGGCTTACCTGTCGCAATTGGAAACCGGCAAGCGCGGCCAGCCTTCGGCGGTGATGGTTGACCGGATTTGTGCCATCTTGGGGTTGATTTGGGATGATGCTGAAGCGCTCAAAGATTTGGCGCGCCTGTCCAAGCCGCGCGCCGTGATCGACACCAGCGCTCTTGGTGCTGAAGCCACCCGCGCCGCCAATTTGATGGCCGAAGTGTTGCCGCGTGTTGATGATGATGAAGCGCGCCTCATGGCCGAATGGCTCGAAGAGCGCCGCAAAACGCTTTAACGAAACCATCAAAACTCTGGTCAAATCCCCCCCATCCTGCTAGGTAAGGCGCATTGATCTAATGTCAGCCTGGAGAGCAACATGGCGCAGGACATCAAAAGACAGGGGAACATTTCCCGCAAAACCAAAGAAACCGCCATTGACGTGGCGATTGATTTGGATGGAACCGGCGCATCTGCCATCGATACGGGCATAGGGTTTTTTGATCATATGCTCGATCAATTGGCACGCCATAGCCTGATGGATATTGATCTTAAGGCGAAGGGTGATTTGCATATCGACACCCATCACACGGTGGAAGATTGCGGCTGGGCGCTGGGATCGGCTTTTGCCCAAGCGATTGGTGATCGCAGTGGGATTTGCCGCTACGGGTCTTTTGATTTGGCGATGGATGAAGCCCTAAGCCGCGTCGCGCTCGATGTCTCAGGCCGTCCCTTTTTGGTCTGGCGGGTGGATATGCCCATCCCTCGTCTTGGCGAAATGGATACCGAAGTCTTCCGTGAGTTTTTCCAAGCCTTCAGTCAAGCCGCTGGCATCACCCTGCATATCGAAAACAGTTATGGCGTGAACGCCCACCATATCATCGAATCTTGTTTCAAAGCGGTGGCGCGCGCCTTGCGCATCGCGATCACGATTGATCCGCGCGAAGCTGGCCGTGTGCCATCGACCAAAGGTGTCTTGGGCGGGAGCATGTGATCGATGCGTGTTGCTGTGATCGATTATGGGTCCGGCAATCTGCATTCGGTGTTGCACTCGCTGAAAACCGCGACCACCCATGCGGGCTTGCCCCATGATTGTTTTTTAACCTCATCGCCGGAAGACGTGCTTGCCGCGGATTATGTGGTTTTGCCCGGGGTTGGCGCTTTTGCCGATTGCGCCCGTAATTTGGCGTCGGTTGATGGCATGATGGCAGCGCTACATGAGGCCGTTCTGGTCAAAAGACAGCCGTTTTTAGGGATTTGCGTTGGCATGCAATTAATGGCGGAACGCGGCTTAGAAGATGGTGAAACCCCCGGCCTTGGCTGGATTGATGGGGTGGTTGATCGCATTATTCCTGAGCCGAAAGACGGTTTGCCCTTAAAGATTCCGCATATGGGGTGGAATGGCCTTGAATTGAAGGCCGCGCATCCTGTGTTTAAAGGCCTGTCATCGGGTGATGCGGTTTATTTTGTGCATAGTTATCACATGACCCTGCCTAAGGATGATCAATTGCTGGCCACCACCGATTATGGCGGCCGTGTTGTCGCCGCAATTGGTGATCAGAATATGGTCGGAACACAATTTCACCCGGAAAAGAGTCAAGGGGTGGGTCAACAGCTGTTGACCAATTGGCTCACTTGGAAACCTTAACACGACGCCTTTAACCGAGATGAAAAATCATGGCTGAACATACACATAAACCCATCACATCCGTCGAAACCGTAACGGTGCTTGAAAATGGCGATTTGCATGAACTTTGCGACGCCACGGAAGTGGCCATTGAAGATGGCGGTGGTTTCGGTTGGTTAAAACCGCCAGCGCGAAAAGTGCTCGAAGATTATTGGCGCGGCGTCATGCTGATCCCGGAGCGCGTCTTGATCATCGGCCGCATTGATGGCGTGGTCGCCGCCAGTTGTCAGATTGTTCGGCCACCCAAAAACAACGAAGCCCAGCGCTTCGCCTGTCAATTGACGACGTTTTTCGTGGCGCCTTGGGCGCGAGGCCATGGCTTGGCGCCGGGTATGCTGGAAGAAGCTGAAGCTTTTTCTCGCAGCGAAGGCTATAAGATGATCACTCTTGATGTGCGTTCCACCCAAGAAAGCGCGATCCGCCGGTATGAAGGCGCGGGCTTTATTCGCTTTGGCACCAACCCCAAATACGCCCATGTCAATGGCAAGGATATCCCCGGCTATTATTACTATAAGGAAGTCAAATGAACCTTTATCCGGCGATTGATATTAAAAACGGCGCTTGTGTTCGATTGCTTTATGGCGATTTTGATGCCGTCACCACTTACAACGATGACCCCGGCGAACAAGCCCAGCAATTTGTTTCAGCGGGGTGCCGTTGGATTCATGTGGTTGATCTTGACGGTGCCATTGAAGGCAATTCCGTCAATCGCGCGGCGGTGACCTCGATCTTAAAGGCGGGCGTTCCTGTTCAATTGGGCGGCGGCATTCGCGATATGGCTGGGGTGGAGGCTTGGATTAACGCTGGCGTCACGCGGGTTATTTTAGGCACGGCGGCGTTGAAAAACCCGCAATTGGTCAAAGACGCGGCGAAAGCCTTTCCCGGGCAAATTGCTGTCGGCGCCGATGCTCGTGGTGGGATGATTGCCGCCGAAGGCTGGATTGAAACCACCGATATGCCGGTGCTGGATTTGGTGCGCCGCTTTGAAGATAGCGGTGTCGCGGCGGTGATTTTCACTGACATTGGCCGTGATGGCGCGCTCACGGGGGTTAATCTTGAGGCAACAGCAGCTTTGGCCAAAGCCACTTCTTTGCCGGTGATCGCATCAGGCGGGGTCGCGTCAATCGACGATATCACCGCTCTCGCCAAAGATGATAGCGGGATTGACGGCGTCATCACAGGCCGCGCTCTCTATGATGGGCGGCTTGATCTCAGCGAAGCGTTGTCGGTCTTGGAGGCGGCGTAATGCTAGCCACCCGCGTCATCCCTTGCCTTGATGTCAATAATGGCCGGGTGGTCAAAGGGATTAATTTTGTCGATTTGGTCGATGCGGGCGATCCCGTCGAACAAGCGCGGGTCTATAACGATTCGGGCGCTGACGAATTATGCTTCCTTGATATCACCGCAAGCCATGAGGGGCGTGAAACGATTGTTGATGTCGTGCGGCGCACCGCGGCGGAATGTTTCATGCCCTTGACGGTTGGCGGCGGGGTGCGCACGGTGGATGATTACCGCAAATTACTGCTGGCGGGGGCTGATAAAGTGTCGGTCAATTCCTCAGCGGTGAGCGATCCCGATTTATTATCCCGCGCGGCGTCTCGATTTGGCAGCCAATGTGTGGTTTTAGCCATCGACGCGCGGCGCAACGCCCAAGGGAAATTTGAAGTCTTCACCCATGGTGGCCGCACCCCCACGGGCATTGATGCCATTGCTTGGGCGAAAGATGGCGCTAACCGCGGGGCGGGTGAAATTTTGCTCACCTCAATGGATGCCGATGGCACGAAAAACGGGTTTGATCTTGAATTAACCCGCGCGGTGTCTGACGCGGTGTCCGTGCCGGTGATTGCCTCTGGCGGGGCGGGTCACGCTGATCACATGGCCGATGCGGTCATCGACGGTCATGCCTCGGCGGTCTTGGCGGCGTCTATTTTTCATTTTGGCGAATTGACCGTTGATGAGGTTAAATCCGTCATGCAAAATCGAGGCTTGGCGGTGCGGCGCAACGATCGCATCACCGCCGCGTGATTGCTAAGAGGATACCCTATGGCTGAACATGTGCTCGACCGGCTCTATGCCACGATCAAAGCGCGAAGCGGCGACAGCCCTGATCAATCTTGGACGGCAAAATTGCTCGCTAATGCGCCGGATTTGCCCGTCAAGAAATTGAACGAAGAAGCGGGTGAAGTCGCGATTGAAGCGATGAAAGGCGATGCCGAGGCTTTAACGCGCGAAGCGGCAGATTTGCTTTATCATTTGCTCGTGGTGATGGCCGCAACGGGGGTTGAGGCGGATGATGTTTGGCGCGAATTGGCACGCCGTGAAGGCCAATCCGGGCTGGATGAAAAAGCCCAGCGAAAAACTTAGCGTAAGCCTTCGTAAAAAACCCGCGATAAGACGTTCCCTCAAAGAACTCAAAAAGGAAATGGTCATGACAACTTACGATCCCAACAACATCTTTGCTAAAATTCTTGACGGCAGCATCCCATCGCAAGAAGTGGATCAAACCGCCAGTACCTATAGTTTTGCGGATATCAATCCTGTCACGGAAACCCATGTGCTGGTGATCCCGAAAGGCCCTTATCAAGATTTGACGCATTTTGCCGAAGAAGCGAGTGACGCGGAATTGGCCGATTGGGTGCGCGCTTTGGCGCAAGTCGCCAAGAAGACAGGGGTGGCGGAAGACGGCTATCGTGTCATTGTCAATATTGGCCGTAACGGCAATCAAGAAGTGCCGCATCTGCATGGTCATGTTC